>JBBQMX010000191.1:0-5048 GCA_038329375.1 Pseudomonadales bacterium
ATCCTGATAACAGAGGTTTTAAAACAACCATTTATGTCAATAAAGAGCAACTGAACCGGGTTTGGCCGAGATAGGCATGCTGTAACGCCAGGACAGGCTGGGGCCGGAAAGCCCGGGAGCCCTCAAGGCTTCCAACAAGAGCGTTTATCAAGGAGAGAACCATGACGTCACGTCGCAAGTTCCTGGCATCGGCCGCTACCCTGGCCGGCGCCGCCGCTATTGTTCCCAACAGCCTCTACGCCGCCGACCCCAAGATCACATGGCGCCTGCAGACCTACGCCGGGCCGGCTCTGGGCGAGCACGTCATCAAGCCGGCCATCGACAGTTTCAACCGCATTGCCGGCAACGAAATGCAGATCGAGCTCTACTACGCCGATCAACTGGTGCCTACCGGCGAATTGTTCCGGGCCATGCAGAAAGGCACCATCGACGCCGTGCAGTCCGATGACGACTCCATGGCATCCCCCACCGAAGTCACTGTGTTTGGCGGTTACTTCCCGTTTGCCAGCCGCTACTCCCTCGACGTACCGGTGTTGTTCAATCAGTACGGGCTCAATGAAATCTGGGACGAGGAATACAGCAAGGTCGGAGTAAAGCATCTGTCCGCCGGTGCGTGGGACCCCTGTCACTTTGCCACCAAAGAGCCCATCAACAGCCTGGAAGATCTCAAGGGTAAACGGGTCTTCACCTTCCCGACGGCGGGCCGTTTCATGGCCCAGTTCGGCGTTGTGCCGGTCTCACTGCCCTGGGAAGATATCGAGGTGGCCGTGCAAACCGGTGAGCTTGACGGCGTAGCCTGGTCTGGCATTACCGAGGATTACACGGTGGGCTGGGCAGACGTAACCAACTACTTCCTGACCAACAACATTTCCGGCGCCTGGGCGGGCTCTTTCTTCGCCAATATGGACCGTTACAATGAACTGCCCGACCACCTCAAGGAACTGCTAAAGCTCACCATGGACAGCTCCCACTACTATCGGCAATGGTGGTACTGGGGCGGTGAAGCTGAGCTCCGGGTCAAGGGTACCAAAATGCAGCTGACCACCATACCGGACAAGGAGTGGGCACAAGTCGAGAGAGCCGCTCTGGAATTCTGGGACGAAATCGCAGCGCAATCTGAAACCAAGGCCAGGGTTGTCAAAATTCTTAAAGACTACAACGCCATTATGGAAAAAGCAGGGCGGCCCTACCGTTACAGCTGATGGCCCGGGAGCCGGTATTTTCGATCCGGAATGCCGGCTCCCGGATTTCAGGCGCCTGAGTGCGCCGTTGACTCACTAGCGGAGTGGTTATGGCGGGGAATCTCACTTTTGAAGAACTGACCGAATGCGTGCTTGAAGGCACCATTGACACCGTTGTAGCAGCCATCCCCGATATGCAGGGACGACTGATGGGCAAACGCTTCCAGGCCCAGTATTTTATCGAGACCGCCTGGCAGGAAAGCCATTGCTGCAAATACCTGGTGGCTACCGATCTGGCCATGACCACGGTGGAGAATTACGCCTCCACCAGTTGGGCGGCCGGCTATGGCGACTATGTCATGAAGCCTGATCTGGGCACCCTCAGAAAATTACCCTGGCTGGAAGGCACCGCCTTCGTCCTGTGTGACCTGCTTGACCACGCCAGCCATGGCCCGGTACCCCATTCGCCCCGTGCAGTGCTGCAAAAGCAGCTCGCCCGGCTGAAGGCCATGGGGCTGACCATGACGACTGCCACCGAGCTGGAATTCTTCATCTTCCGGGAGACCTTTGAGGAGATGAAAGACCAGAAATACCGGGGCATGACCCCCATGAGTCCCTACAACGAGGACTACCATATTTTCCAGACCACCCGGGAGGAAGATGTCATGCGGCCCATTCGCAATGGTTTGTATGGCGCAGGCATCCGGGTTGAGAGCAGCAAGGGCGAAGCCAGTGCCGGTCAGGTAGAGCTCAACATCCAGTATTCCGATCCTCTGGACATGGCCGACACTCACGTACTGGTGAAAAATTCCGTCAAAGAGATGGCCTGGCTACACGGGCGCAGTGTGAGCTTTATGGCAAAATGGCATCACAAGGCCGCTGGCTCTTCGAGCCATATTCATCAGTCCTTGTCGGACAAGGACGGCAAGTCGGTATTCTTTGACCCCAATCGCAAGCACGGCATGTCGGAGACCATGGAGCATGCCCTGGCCGGGCTACTCGCCCACGCCGGTGAAACCACCTTCTTTTTGGCGCCTTATGTGAATTCCTACAAGCGCTTTGCCGCTGGCACCTTCGCACCCACCAGCACGGTCTGGTCAGTGGATAACCGCACCGCCGGTTACCGGGTGGTGGCGCCGGACACCGAGGCCGTCAGGGTCGAGTGCCGGATCGGCGGATCTGACCTCAACCCTTACCTCGCCCTGGCCTCACAAATTGCCGCGAATATTGCCGGCATCGAGGGTAAGCTGAAGCTGGAGCCCGAATTCAATGGCAATGCCTACGGCGCCGAAACCTCCCGCGGTATTCCTGCCACCCTGCGCGCGGCCACTGAAGCCTTAAGGCATTCGACCATGCTCAGGGAAGCCATGGGCGATGACGTCGTAGACCATTATGTGCGCTCGGCCGAGTGGGAGCAGGAAGACTTTGATCGCGTGGTCACCGATTACGAAGTCAAACGCGGATTCGAACAGGCATAGCACATTTATAAGGCAATCTATTATGAGCCACTCTATTCAATGCATCTCTCCCGTCGACGGCAGTGTCTATGCAGAGCGCCCGACGCTGTCAGTGGACCAGGCGCGACTGGCAGTCAGCAAGGCCGTCGAGGCACAAAAGGCGTGGGCGCAGCGTGCCCTTGCGGAACGCATCCAGCTGGTCCGGGCCGGTATTGAGAACCTCGGGGCCATGAACGCTGAAGTCGTCGAAACACTGGCCTGGCAAATGGGTCGACCGGTCCGTTACGGCGGGGAATTTGGCGGTGTCGACGAACGCGCCAGCTACATGGCCGATATCGCCGAAACCGCTCTGGCACCGATCGAAATCGAGAACAGTGACAAGTTCAAACGTTATATCCAGCGCGACCCACACGGCACGGTGCTGATCATCGCGCCCTGGAACTACCCCTATATGACGGCCATCAATACCGTGGTCCCTGCCCTGATCGCCGGCAATGCAGTGTTTCTGAAGCACGCCTCGCAAACGCCGCTGGTGGGTGAACATATTGCCCGGGCGTTCCATGAGGCCGGCATTCCGACGGAGATCTTCCAGAATGTGTTTCTGAGCCACACCACCACCGCTGACCTGATTGCGGAAAAAGCTTTCGGATTCGTCAACTTCACCGGCTCCGTGCCCGGTGGCAAAGCCATTGAGAGCGCGGCCGCGGGTACCTTTACCGGGCTCGGGCTTGAACTGGGAGGCAAGGACCCAGGCTACGTGATGGACGATGCCGACCTGGACGCTGCAGTGGATACGTTGATTGATGGTGCTATGTTCAATGCCGGCCAATGCTGCTGTGGCATTGAACGGATTTATGTTGCCGACAGCCTGTTTGACCGTTTTGTGGAGAAAGCCGTCGGCATTGTCAGCGCCTATAAGTTGGGCAACCCGTTGGACGAAGCCACCACTCTCGGCCCCATGGCCCATGCCCGTTTTGCGGATGTCGTCCGTGAGCAAACCGCGGAGGCCATCGCAGCAGGCGCCAAGGCCCTGATCGATCCGGCGCTGTTCCCGAATCAGGGTGGCGC
The DNA here is from genome assembly GCA_038329375.1 of Pseudomonadales bacterium. Taxonomy (GTDB): domain Bacteria; phylum Pseudomonadota; class Gammaproteobacteria; order Pseudomonadales; family Oleiphilaceae; genus Marinobacter. The sequence continues at coordinate 3,707 of JBBQMX010000191.1, forward strand.
CTATCTGATGCCACAGATTCTGGTGAATGTTGACCATTCCATGCGCGTCATGCGGGAAGAATCCTTTGGCCCAGTGGTAGGCATCATGCGGGTTGGCAGCGACGAAGAGGCTGTCGCCCTTATGAACGACAGTGACTTTGGCCTGACCGCCTCGCTATGGACCCGGGATATTGACCGCGCCGAGCGAATTGCCAACCAGATCGAGACCGGCACCGTTTTCATGAATCGCTGCGATTATCTTGACCCGGCGTTGTGCTGGACCGGCTGTAAACAGACCGGGCGTGGCGGCGGGCTATCCGTGATTGGTTATCACAACCTGACGCGACCTAAATCCTTTTATCTGAAGAGATCCTGATATGACTCTGACCGCCAACTGGTCCTACCCCACCGCTATCCGTTTTGGTGCGGGCAGAATCTCCGAGCTTGCTGAAAGCTGCAGTGCCACAGGCATCAAGAAACCATTGCTGGTAACGGACAGGGGGCTCGCCAGCCTGCCCATCACCCACGCTACCCTGGATCTGATGGAGGCTGCAGGTCTGGGCCGGGCATTGTTTGCAGAGGTCGATCCCAATCCTACTGAAATCAATATGGAAGCGGGCGTTAAAGTGTACCGGGACGGTGGCCATGACGGCGTGATCGCCTTTGGCGGTGGCTCCGGGCTGGATCTTGGCAAACTGATCGCTTTCATGGCTGGACAAACCCGGCCAGTGTGGGACTTCGAGGACATCGGCGACTGGTGGATGCGAGCGAACGCCGATGCCATAGCCCCGATCATTGCGGTGCCTACCACTGCCGGAACCGGCTCCGAGGTTGGCCGCGCCAGCGTCATCGTCAACAGCCGCAGTCACGTCAAAAAGATCATTTTTCACCCCAAAATTCTGCCCGCCATCGTGATTTCGGACCCGGAACTGACCGTCGGAATGCCCCCGGTAATCACCGCCGGTACCGGTATGGATGCCTTTATCCACTGTTTCGAGGCGTTCTGCTCGCCGAACTTTCACCCCATGAGTCAGGGCATCGCGCTGGAGGGCATGCGGCTGGTTAAAGAGAACCTGCCAAAGGTTTTTGCCGATGGCACCGACATTGAAGCCCGCGGTCAGATGATGGCCGCCGCAGCTATGGGAGCGGTAGCATTCCAGAAGGGACTGGGCGCCACCCACGCGGTCTCTCATTCCGTGGGGGCAATCTATAACACCCACCACGGCCTGACCAATGCCGTGGTGCTGCCATCGGTTATCGCGATGAACAAACCCGCCATCATCACCAAGGTGGAGAGCATTGCCCGCTATCTCGATATCAGCGGCGGCTTTGACGGCTTTGCCAACTACATTCTTGAACTGAG
>JBBQMX010000192.1:0-5026 GCA_038329375.1 Pseudomonadales bacterium
CCTGGTGATGGGCATCATGATCGTACCGTTCGTGTCATCGCTGTCAGATGATGTGATCAATGCGGTGCCTCAGACAATGCGAGACGGCTCTCTGGCACTGGGTGCGACACAGTCGGAAACCATGAAGAAGGTGATTTTCCCGGCGGCGCTGCCGGGTATTATTGGCGGCATACTGCTGGCGGCTTCCCGTGCCATCGGTGAAACCATGATTGTGGTGATGGCGGCAGGCCTGGCGGCCAATCTGACGGCCAATCCGCTGGATTCGGTAACGACAGTGACCGTTCAGATTGCATCATTGCTGGTGGGTGATCAGGAGTTCGACAGCGCCAAGACACTGTCGGCTTTTGCCCTCGGTATGTTGTTGTTCATCGTCACGCTGTTGCTCAACGTGGTCGCACTGAAGATCGTACGCAAATATAGGGAACAGTATGACTGATCAACGTTCTCAGGCAGAGCTTGTCCGCAACTCGCTGAAACGCCGGTACCGCAAGGAACGTCGATTCCGGCTGTACGGTATTCTGGCGATTTTCATTGCACTCGCATCCCTGTTTATCCTGTTCGCCGATATTATCAGCAAGGGACATACAGGGTTCGTAAAGACCACCATCACCCTGGACGTCAATCTCGATTCCGGAATGATGTACCTTGATGATCCAACCGATGCGGATCAACGGTCGATGGCGGATTTTGCTGCGCCAATTATCGCCGCATTGCAGGAGCATGTTCCTGAGGCGGACAGCGCGGGTGAGAAGCGTGAGCTGGGCCGTTTCCTGGGTACCTATGCAGCCAGCGAAATTCGCGATTTACTGACAAAAAACCCGGATCTTCTGAATACCACCCAAACCATTGAGTTCCCGGCCCATGACCGGGTTTCGGTTTACGTCAAGCATGCGGACAATCCGCGTTACAGCATCAAACTCTCGGAGCAGCAGCAACGCTGGGTAGATGAGCTGTTGGAAAAAGGGATTATCGATACCAGTTTCAACGACGTGCTGTTCAGTCGAGGTGACTCCAGGGAGCCTGCCAACGCTGGTGTTCTAGGCGCGATAGTCGGTTCCCTATTGACCATGCTGGTGACACTGGCCATTTCATTTCCCGTGGGTATCGCGGCCGCAGTTTACCTCGAAGAATTCGCGCCACAGAACAAAATTACTGATTTTATCGAAGTGAACATCAATAATCTGGCCGCGGTACCGTCGATCATTTTTGGTCTGTTGGGCCTGGCGGTATTCATAAGCCTGTTCGGATTGCCCCGATCGGTTCCTGTGGTGGGTGGTTTGGTGCTTGCGTTAATGACGCTGCCGACCATCATTATTTCCAGCCGCGCCGCCATCAAGAGCGTGCCGCCCTCGATACGGGAAGCGGCCGAGGGTGTCGGTGCCTCCAAGATGCAGGTGGTGCTTCATCACGTGGTGCCCCTGGCGATGCCCGGTATGCTGACTGGCTCCATCATCGGTATGGCTCAGGCTCTGGGTGAAACCGCACCATTACTGCTGATTGGCATGGTGGCGTTTATCGTGGATATACCGGACGGGTTTTTCAGTTCAGCCACCGTGCTGCCGGTACAGATTTACCTCTGGGCGAGTAGCTCCGAGCAGGGTTTTGTAGAGCTGGCATCTGCCGCCATCATGGTGCTACTGACCTTCATGATCATTATGAATGCACTGGCTATCTGGCTGCGTAAGCGGCTTGAGCGCCGCTGGTAAGGAGTATGAAAAGTGAATACCCTGAACTCAGGAATTGTGGCGGAAGCTGACAACACGCAGGCGGAGCAAGTAACGGTGGCAGACCAGCCAATGCAGAATGAGGACAGCCGGGTGTACGGTAAAACCGTTGGCAAGCCCTTTATTGACGACGCCAAGTTTACGCTGCGGGATGTCGATGTGTTTTATGGGCAGGTCCAGGCCATCAAGGGCATCAGCCTGGACATTGCCAAGAACCAGGTCATTTCCTTTATTGGTCCATCCGGTTGCGGTAAATCGACGTTTCTGCGCTGCCTGAACCGCATGAATGACAGCATTGATATCTGCAAAGTACGCGGCTCGTTGATGCTGGATGGTGATGATATTTACGACCGGAAACGGGACGTAGTGGAACTCCGCGCCCGTGTCGGTATGGTGTTCCAGAAACCGAATCCGTTCCCCAAGTCGATCTACGACAATGTCGCTTACGGCCCTCGTATCCATGGCCTGGCCAATCGCAAGTCCGAGCTGGATGAGATGGTTGAGAACAGCCTGAAAAAAGCAGGGTTGTGGGGTGAGGTGAAGGACCGTCTCGAGACCCCGGGAACCGGGCTTTCCGGTGGCCAGCAACAGCGCCTGTGTATTGCCCGGGCGATTGCCGTCAGCCCCGAGGTGGTGCTGATGGACGAGCCCTGTTCAGCTCTCGACCCGATCGCCACTGCACGCATTGAGGAACTGATTTCGGAACTGTCCGAAAGTTACACCATCATTATTGTTACTCACTCAATGCAGCAGGCCGCCCGGGTATCCAACCGGACTGCCTATTTCCATCTCGGGCATCTGATCGAAGTTAATGAGACCAATAAAGTTTTTACTGCCCCCGAGCATGAGTTGACAGAATCCTATATTACCGGGCGATTCGGCTAACCCGTGCCCGTAAGAGCACCAGGAGAATACTGCGATGAAGAAAGATAAGGACGACGTCTACGGCGATCATATCTCCCGTGAATTCAACGATGACCTGTCGGCCCTGAAAGCCGATTTCCTGAGAATGGGCGGCATGGTTGAAGAGCAGCTCAACGATGCGGTGACTGCGCTAATTGATGGTGATGGTCATCTGGCCGATGAGGTCCGGGCGAAAGATAAAATCGTCGACAAACTGGAACTGGAGCTGGACGAGGAAGCCACCCGTATAATCGCCCGCCGCCAACCTGCGGCCAGGGATCTTCGTCTGGTTATTGCCGTAATCAAAATGGTGGCTGATCTGGAGCGGGTCGGGGACGAGGCCAAGAAAATTGCCAAGTTTGCCATGGTGTTGGCAGAAGAAGGTCAGGCACCCCGTGGCTACGTTGAGGTACGCCATATCGCCAGCCACGTATCTGCTATGCTTCACGATGCTCTGGATGCATTCGCCCGCCTGGATTCCGAGCAGGCGCTGCGGGTCATGAAGGAAGATAAAATGGTGGACGAGGAGTACAAAGCAGCCACCCGGACTCTGCTGACGTTCATGATGGAGGACGCACGGAATATCTCACGCTGTATGTCAGTGATGTGGGTGCTGCGAGCCCTTGAGCGGGTGGGTGATCACGCGTGCAACGTGGCCGAACATGTTATTTTCATGGTCAAGGGCGAGGACGTTCGGCATTCGCCGGTAGAGACAGCCGAGAAAGTCGTCGGTCGTTAACAGCTATCAGGGAACCTGTGGGTTTTAAACCCCTTCGCCCCAGGTTTCCAAGCTGTCTTTTTTGTAAAGGTTTGAGCCTTGTTCTGCTTCCGGCGGCATGTCATAACTGTTCAACCTACTACCTAAAGAGAGCCATAATGTTTTCCACTGTTCCTACCCGCGTTATTGCAAGCCTGCTGTTGCCTGCGCTTTTTATGTTGTCCAGTCACCGTGTGCTGGCGTCCGAACTGGCGGAATCTGTGGTTCGCAGTTCAGCGTTGGGTGAGGTCATTGAGCAGTATCCGGCTATGCTGACAGAAGGCATTTCCCAGGGCCTGAGCCAGACCGGTAACCTTGACCCGATGTTGAAAGGCGCCATTACCGGCATGGTAGGTCAGGCGTTCAGCAGCACTAAAATCCGGGGCCAGGTGGTGGCTGATCTGGACGACGGATTGTCCGAGGCGACCTTGCAGAAGGTGCTTACCTGGTACCAGTCGCCATTAGGCGAGCAGGTATCGTCACTGGAGGCCTCATCGGCAAAACCGGCGGCCTGGAAGCAGATTGAGCGTCGTGGTCCGGAATTGATCAAAAAGTATCAGGGTACGGACCGCGAGCAATTATTTACCCAGTTTGACCGTGCCTCACGGGCGACAGAGAGTGCCGTAGATACTGCAATTGCCGTACAGACCGCTTTTGGTACCGCCATGGCGGCATTCAACGGCCAAACCGCTGATTTCGACAGTATCAGGGCCCAGGTGGAAGGCCAGAGACCCATGCTGACAGGGTTGGTGGAACAGCAAGTATACGCTGCTTATCTCCATACCTACGAATCGCTGTCGGATGCTGAGCTCAAAAACTACATCGCCTTCATGCAGAGCCAGGAAGGCGACCGCTACAACGAGGTGGTCACCAACTCGGTTCAGCAAGCCATCATCAGGCCGGTGGAAAGTATTGGTAATGGTCTGATGCGGCTGTTTGGGCCCCAGGCCTGATTAATCAGGCCTGTTTGAGTTTTTCTGTGTAGGGCGGCCAGCCCATTGCTTTGCCCGCCAGCAGATGCAGATGGATATGAAAGACGGTCTGGCCGCCGTGTTCGTTGCAGTTCATTACCGTCCGGTAGCCGTCGTCCTCAAACCCCATCTCGGCGGCCAGTTTAGATGCTACGAGATACAGGTGTCCGATCAGTTCCCGGTCGCCCTCTTCAATGTCATTGATCGTAGCAATCGGCTTTTTGGGAATGATCAGAAGATGTATCGGCGCCTGGGGATTAATGTCTTTGAAGGCGAGGCTGATATCGTCTTCGTAGACGATATCAGCAGGTATTTCACGGTTGATGATTTTGGTGAACAGTGTTCCGGACATATGCGTGTTCCTCTTCAGGGCGATTTCAACTCAGGGCGAACTTCAATAGCGTGCCAGTAGTAGCGGCAGTCAATGTTTACTCAGAAAGCCAGGCTTCGGCAATGCCGAGAGCAAGCGCTGCAGGGAGGAGGGTGTGCCGTCCTCAAGCCCCATGGCATAACGCGCAACCTGGTTGCGCGCCGCAGGCAGATTTTGGGCCAACCCAAGGCCCAGGTTGCGCAGAAGGTGCACTGGCGGGATGCGATTGCTGAACAGATAATAAAAAGTATCCATGGCAAGCATCATGCGGCGATTAGCAGGACGTCTTCGCTGTTCATAT
>JBBQMX010000193.1:0-5025 GCA_038329375.1 Pseudomonadales bacterium
ATCCGGCGCGGGCGACCCGCTTGCCCAGATGGCTGAAACCTTCGGAGCTGACGGAGACCTTGGCCTGGGGGTCATCCTTGTAGATATCAAACCCCAGGGTGAGCACCATGGCGTCAGGCTGGAACAGTTTGATGGCGGCCATGGCTTCTTCCAGCCGATTGAAGAAATCCTGCTCAGAGGAGCCGTGGGGCATCGGTAAGTTGATATTGTAGCCATAACCTTCACCTTCGCCCCGCTCGTCCTCAAAACCTGCCACCACTGGATAGAAGTTGGTAGGGTCACCATGAATGGAGATGTAGAGTACGTCACTGCGCTGGTAGAAGATTTCCTGGATGCCCTGGCCGTGATGCATGTCGGTATCGAGAATGACTACCCGGGGGAATTTGCCGGTCAGCTTCTCGGCCGCGATGGCGGCGTTATTGAGATAACAAAAACCACCCGCAGCCGCGCGCCGTGCGTGATGCCCCGGGGGGCGGCAGACGGCGTAAGATGTGCGCTCACCCGCCACCAGCGCATCAGCGGCGCCAAGCGCAGTCTGGGCGGACCAGTAGGCGGCATGCCAGGTGTTTTCGCCAATGGGGCAACTGCCATCGGCAAGATAGCAGGCGGCTTCCGCGAGGATGCCTTTCATGGCATTGGGCGAGCGCACGAAGATGTTGGACATCACCTCATCGCCCCAGTCTTCGGGGATTTCCTTCCAGCGCCGATGGGCGGACTCAAGGAATCTCAGATAGCCCAGGTCATGAACTTTGGAGATCGCCCCGGCGCCCTGATCTGCCGGTTGCAGCACCGGCACGCCTAAGGCCTTCAGGCCTTCAAGCATTTTCCCCGTGCGGTCCGGAACTTCCTGGGGCTGGCGCATCTGTCCTCGGGTAAAGTAAGTTTTCGGGATGTGCTGATCTTGTGCAGGGTGGAAAAACGCTTTCATGGTCCGGCCTCCTCTGAATTTATCCACCGAGTATAGGCGTACCGGGGGGTGGGTCAAAAGCCCTGTCGCTTTACAGAGATGAAATCAGCAGCCACTATATGTACCAACTAACCCCAAGCCGTGCGCAAACACTGTTGTTGAAAGCACACGACACCACAGTATTGCAAGGAGCCGATATGATTGAGTCACCCTTACTGAAAAATCTTACAGGTTACATCGGTGGACGCTGGTCGGATGCATCCGATGGCAACCGGTTTGATGTGTATAACCCGGCGACTGGCGACTGTATCGCACAGGTCGCGTCCATGACGGCGGATGACGTCAACGCTGCCGTAGATGCAGGCAAGCAGGCCTTGCGCCTGGGTTCGCCTTACTCTCTCGAGACCCGCCGCGGCTGGCTCGAAGGCATCCGGGACGCATTGATTGATAACAAGGAAGAAGTGGGCCGAATTCTCTGCATGGAGCATGGCAAGCCTCTTCAGGAAGCGCAGGGTGAAGCCGTTTACGCCGCTGGCTTCTTTGATTACTGTGCCAAGCATATTCAGGCACTGGATGCCCACACCCTGACCGAAAAGCCAAAAGACTGCACCTGGACCGTTCACTATCGCCCCATCGGCGTGACGGGGTTGATTACACCCTGGAACTTCCCGGTCGGCATGATTGCCAAAAAGCTGTCTGCTGCCCTGGCCGCTGGTTGCCCCTCAGTCATCAAACCAGCCAGTGAAACACCCCTGACCATGATAGCGCTGTTCAGTCTTATGCATGAAAAAGTCGACTTGCCCACTGGCATGGTTAACCTGGTCATGGGCAAGGCCAGCGTGATTGGCAAGGTGCTCTGCGAGCATCCTGATGTACCCATGCTGAGCTTTACCGGCTCCACAGAGGTTGGTCGCAAGCTTCTGGTAGACACGTCCGAACCGGTGAAAAAACTGGCCCTGGAACTGGGTGGTAATGCACCATTCATTGTCTTTGAAGACGCTGATCTGGATGCCGCCGCGGATAACCTGATGGCTAACAAGTTCCGGGGGGGCGGCCAGACCTGCGTGTGCGCCAATCGCATATTTGTCCATGAAAATGTCATGGACGCGTTCGGGGAAAAACTGGCAGAGCGCGTCAATCGCATGACCATCGGCGACGGTATCAATGGAGATGTGGACCTTGGCCCGCTGATCAACAAGGCTGGTTTCGACAAAGTGCGCAGGCATGTCGAAGACGCTCTGGAAAAGGGCGCAGGCCTGGTAGCCGGGCGCAATCCTTCGGAGCTCAGCGGCAAAGATCTGTTTTACCCGCCTACAGTATTATCGGGCGTTACCCGGGATATGGCGTGTTCCCGAGAGGAAACCTTTGGCCCACTGGTGCCAATGGCTTCGTTCCGCACGGAAGAGGAAGCCATCGAGGCCGGTAATGATACCGAGTTCGGCCTGGCCGCCTATGTCTTTACTGCAAATGCGGAGCGTGCCCAGCGCGTCACGGCAGAGCTGCGGTTCGGCCATGTGGGCTGGAATACCGGTACCGGACCGACGCCGGAGGCACCGTTCGGTGGCATGAAGGCATCCGGTATTGGCCGTGAAGGTGGTCTTGAAGGTTTGTTCGAATTTGTCGAGGCGCAGACTGTGCCTCGGGGGTTCTGATCCGCTCCCGCGGTCAGTAAAGTTGTCCACCTGGGCGGCATCGATTTAGCCAATGCCGCCCAGGGTAAAGGATACCGAGTTCTTCATGGTTCCGGTCGCCCCAACTTCTTCCGGGGGAAGTGCACCACGTTACCGGTCCGGCCTGTTATAATCCTGCCAACAACTCACCTGCGCACAGCGATGTCTGCCCATGGATGTTTCCCCGATTATTGACCCCCTCAACGACGCTCAGCGGGAAGCGGTTACCGCCCAGAATGACCATTTGCTGGTGCTCGCCGGGGCCGGTAGTGGAAAGACCCGGGTGCTGGTGCATCGAATGGCGTGGTTGATGCAGGTGGACCAGCTGCCACCCACCAGCCTGCTGGCGGTGACCTTTACCAATAAAGCAGCGCGGGAGATGCGCCACCGGATTGAGCAGATGATGAACCTGCCTACCCGCGGCATGTGGTTTGGCACGTTTCACGGTATTGCCCACCGGTTGCTGCGCACCCACTGGCAGGATGCTGGTCTGCCGGAGAATTTCCAGGTGCTGGACAGCGACGATCAGATTCGCATGGTCAAGCGGGTGATGCGGGAATTCCAGATTGACGAAAGCCGTTGGCCACCGAAGCAGGCCCAGTGGTTTATCAATAACCAGAAAGACGAAGGCCTGCGGGCGGACCATATCCAGGACAACCCGGACGACCATTTCACCTCCACCATGCTGAAAATCTATCGCCAGTACGAGAAGCTTTGTCAGCAGGCTGGCCTGGTGGATTTTGGCGAGCTGCTGCTGCGGGCCCATGAGCTCTGGCTATATCGTCCGCAGTTGCTGGCCCATTACCAGAGCCGTTTCCGGCACATTCTGGTGGACGAGTTCCAGGACACTAACACTATTCAGTACGCTTTCTTGCAAGTGCTGGCGGGCATCCGTGTGCCCCTGACCGTGGTGGGGGACGATGACCAGTCCATCTATGGCTGGCGCGGTGCCAAGATCGAAAACATCCAGCAATACCAGCGCGATTTCCCCAATGCGCGCCTGGTGCGGCTGGAGCAGAATTATCGCTCTACCCAACTGATCCTGAAGGCTGCCAACTCGGTGATTGCCAATAACCAGGGTCGGCTAGGCAAAGAGCTCTGGACCGATGGCGACGATGGCGAGCCCATCAGCCTGTATGCGGCTTTCAATGAACAGGATGAGGCCAACTACATAGCCGATACCATTGCGAGCTGGGTGGCCGAGGGTAACCTGCGCAGTGAGTGCGCCATCCTTTACCGCTCCAACGCCCAGTCTCGGGTGCTGGAAGAGTCTTTGATGCGCCAGGGCATGCCTTACCGGGTCTACGGTGGCCTTCGGTTCTATGATCGCCAGGAAATCCGTAATGCTCTGGGTTATTTGCGATTGGTGCACTACCGAAATGACGATTCGGCCTTCGAGCGAGTGGTGAATATCCCACCAAGAGGCATCGGTGCCAAGAGCCTGGCAGACGTCCGGGAACTGGCCCGCCATGAAAGCCTGTCGTTGTGGGAAGCCTCTCATCGATTGCTGGCGGCGGGCCATTTGAAGGGCCGAGCCAAAACCGGTCTACAGCGCTTTGTTGATATTGTGGAAGAGCTCTCTGTATTGGCGCCCAACGCCACCCTGCAGGGCTTGATGCAACAAACCATCGCCGACAGCGGACTGCGGGATTATCACCGCAATGAGAAAGGCGAGAAAGGTCAGGCCCGGGTAGAAAACCTCGACGAGCTGGTGAACGCGATGGCGGATTTCGAGGTGGAGGGTGAAATGGACGCGCTGTCTGAGTTTATCGCCCAGGCCGCCCTGGATGCCGGTGAATCCCAGGCTGAGGCCCATGAAGACAGTGTGCAGTTAATGACTTTGCACTCGGCCAAGGGCCTGGAATTCCCGCTGGTATTCCTGGCGGGCGTGGAGGAGGGGCTGTTTCCTCACAGCATGTCCCTTGAAGAGCCCGGCCGGATGGAAGAGGAGCGCCGCCTGGCGTATGTCGGCATTACCCGGGCAATGACAAAACTGGTGCTGACCTACGCCGAGTCCCGTCGCCTCTACGGCCAGGAAAAGTTCAACGCCCTGTCGCGATTTGTGCGGGAAATTCCCGGCGACTGTATCCAGGAAGTGCGCCTGCGCAACACAGTGACCCGCCCGGTCAACATGCAACGGCCGAACGAAAGTATGTTCAGCCAGGACTCAGCCCAGCAGTCCGGCTTCAGTCTCGGCCAGGCCGTGCGGCATCCTAAATTCGGCGAAGGCGTGGTGATGAACTGCGAAGGCACCGGGCATCACACCCGCGTTCAGGTCAATTTTGATGAAGGCGCCAAGTGGCTTGTGCTGGCTTATGCACCTTTGGAGGCTTGCTAGGTTTTGGAGGAGGGCGCAGGTTGGTGGGGTTCGTTTAAAACAGGGCTGAAGACGGCCTGTGCGGCTTGGGGTCCGACATGGCTGGGTCGGGCCAGTTTTAAACGTGGCCC
>JBBQMX010000194.1:0-5022 GCA_038329375.1 Pseudomonadales bacterium
AGCCGATATAGAGATATACTACGACCGCCAGTACCGATACCAGAGCAATGAAGATCAATTGCCGCTGAGTCAACTCATCCGCCAAACGGCCATCAAGATTATTTGCTATAACGTCAAAAATAACGTTATTCGTGGCCCGGATATGATCCATCTGCGAAATCATCTGATCATTGTACTCAGACCAGAGCATCTCAAGACGCATCGGCGTGATGATGTGTTCATCGAGCATGAGCTGCACTGCTCTCAGACTGTTTAAGACGCCTTTTACAGCGTCAACGCCCTGTGAACTAAACCTGGGTGAGCCACTGGCAGCCACTCTGAATGCTGGTTGCAGCAGAGTATCGAGATTGGTCAGGCCATCGTAGATTTCGTTGACCGTGTCCCCCAGCGCATAACCAAGCTGGCCGTCCAGCAGCGCGAATACGCCATAGGAGCGCGCCTGTCCAATAACATGGTAGGCATTGGGCAAGGTATATGTTGTTAATTCCAGCAGCAGTTGGTTTTCCCTGGAAGCATCCTGGGACAGGCCGGAAATCTGTATGGTGGCTGACAGCAAGGCGCGGACTTTCTGCACAAACTCCTGATAATATTTGAACTGAGGACCCATGGTTTGCTGGTAGATGTCTTCACTCTTGAGCGCCTCCCAGTCCGCCTGCAGTGTCTCTGCCTGGTCTTTCCAATGCCCGTTAGTGTCGAAGACGGCAGCCTTTTCAGTGAAGGCCGCCAATACCCGGTCAATGTCATCCCGGGCCTTATCCGCGAGCGCCAGAATTTCCGGATCTTCCTTAAGTTTGCCCGGCGCCCGGTAATCGCGATAACGATAGGCTGCATCCAGCAGGTGATTAACCTGTTCCAGCCGGTCTATTCCCTCTATGCCTTTGGTGATGGTGCTGACCGAGCGGTTGAGTTCGCTAACCACAAGGAAGGACAGAGCAACAATCGGCAATAGAAACAGAATGCTGATCAAGCTGAACTTGTAGAACATCGGCAGCCGGTTCATCAAAGCGACAGCTGGACGGATAAGATGATTCACGCAGACTCCCAATAAGGTCGACAACCGATTTTTTGTGTTTTATACCGTAGTTGTCGGACACATCCCTCAAAAATTGAGGGAAAATTGGTGTTGATTTGTAATTATCGGGTTCAGTTCGAGGATTTTTCAGCTTTTCCGCCTGCTGTTTCTCATACGATAATGCCCGCAATCACCAGCAGTGCCAGCACGCATATCCATACCAACATGCTGCGATTCAAAAGATCACGAATGGCGGACAGGCTACGCCCGCCATATTCAGACCACTCGTCGGGGTGCAGCTTTCGGAATCTCGATGGCTCAAGCGCGTAACCGGTCAATGCACTGTTTGCCGCGTCCAGGAGAACCCTGGAGGGGGGCGCAGAAGCAGTGCTCATACTGCTGCGCCCTGCCCGAAGCCAGCCGGCGAGGTCTCCGGCCAGACCGAACGTGAACGACAACATCCGTACCGGAAGCCATGAAAGTATATTGGCGGCTACGCCGAAACTGGGCCGCGCCGCCGCCTGCGGCCAATGATCCCGCAAGGCAACAACAGCCCTCACCAGAAAGGCAACTGCGATACCCCCCACCACGTACCAAAAGATAATAAGAAAATAGCGTTCAAAAATTATGACCATAAACCGGGAAGAAACCGACAAGTGCAAATTTTCAGGAGCCGAAGCAGCGCCCCGCTCCTTTGCTTGCAAGCCGTCCTTAACGTGATGCCACGCCGCTTGCATATCACCTCGCCGCCACGCCTCGGCGAAGGACTCCAGACGAGATTTCCAACCCGGAGCGCCCATCAAAAGCACCAGTATGATGTAGTCAACCAATGCAGATAAAACACTCACTGAAAACGCTCGCAGGGCGTATTCGAGCGCCAACAGCGCAAGTGCCGGAATGGTAACGATCACAATTCCCGGCCACACCCGGGGTTCCCGGCCGGATGGTGCACTTGCCCCCCACTTGAAGCCCTGTCGCCATGCCGCATCCGTATTGAGATTGTCGGCGCCATCGAGGCTCCGGCGAGTGACGTAAGCCAACAGCATTATAAAGAACGGCATCAGGAGGCACTCCCACTATCGCCAGAACCATCCGCTAGAACGCGAAGCGACAGGCGCTGTCGGTAATACGTCCAGTCAAATGCCGGACCGGGATCGGTTTTACGGCCGGGGGCAATATCACTGTGGCCGGTCAGGCGCTCGGAAGTAATGGCCGGCCAGGCCACCATGATAAGTGACGTCAGACTTGCCAACGCTTGATATTGAGCTTCGGTGTAGGGTTCTTCATCGGTACCTTCCAGCTCAATACCAATGGAATAGTCGTTGCACTCCGGGCAACCATCGAACACCGAGCGCCCGGCATGCCAGGCCCGTTCAAGCAGGCTGACAAACTGAACGCAGTGACCATCACGCCGGATCAGAACATGAGAGGACACCTGCATGTCCGAGATGGTTTTGAAATAAGGATGGGCGTCGGGGTTCAGTCGGTTACAGAAGAAATCTTCAATCTCAGGGCCTCCATACTGGCCGGGCGGTAAGCTTATGTTGTGAACCACCAACAATGATATTCCCGACCTGGCCGGTCGGGGCCCAAAATTTGGTGACGGACACCATTTGGAAGATGGCACCCGGCCGGTTCGCCGCAAGTCTGCGGCTCGATCAGCAAGGCAAGATTCTGTTTCGCTCATCCGGAAGATTGAAGCACATAGGTTGGTAAGTCGCCAGCGGTCGGACCCAAGTCAGTCTTTCCGGTTATGGCGCAAATTGTCGATGATCGACTCCAGCGCCCGATCAAAAATAAGACCGTCATCCAGCATTGTCATAGCGCCACTGGCGAGCGCGGTGGCGAGCCTGTCCCTTTGATACTCTGCCACCTTGGCGCCATTACGATTGACGAAGATATACTTGCCGGTTGCCTTGATAAAAGCCGCCAGTTTACATCGGACCTTCTGTTCTCCGTTTGCCATCTCGATCCAGGAACCTACCCTCATGCTTTCTGCCTTGGCGAGCCACTCCGTTGACGCCTCTTCGGTCGCGGCGTCGAGTGACGATGAAACCTCGGATAAAGCACTCGGGGCAGGCTCCGCCACTTTGTCAACCAGGGTAGTGTGAACCTGCGGTGCATCGGTGTCTGCCTGAGCTTTCGAAAGCTCTGACAACGGGCTTCCATAATTTCCAGGGACAACCATGATTTGCGCTGAAACACTCGGCATCGGATCTTCAGCAGACCCCTCCGCAGGCGGCTCCTTTGGGGCATCACGATAGGTCACAAGTTGCTGCATAACATCAACGTGGGCAAGTTCGAGGTCTCTTATTATCGAGTCGATTGCAAACGGGTCCCAGGAAATGCTCTGTAATGCGGCTCTCAGGGAGTCCACAATAGTGGGGATCGCACACAGCAGCTCGCTGCGGGTTTCCGCCCCGACCGGTGCCGGGTCCACGCTCCAGATCAGTTTTCCTGTAAGCTCAGCAGCTTGCTGCCAGAGGGCGCTTTCCGCCCCTTCTCGCAAAATCACCCACTGCAGATATTTTCTCCAGGGGCCTGCCAGCAAAGTTTCAACCGGAGGAGGCACGCACCGGTCAGACAGTGCCTGTTCCACGAGGGTATCAACAAATTCTTTCGCCCGCTCCTGCTTTGCACGCCCTTCTTCTGCATCCCTCAGGCGTTGCTCAACCAACTCACGACGACGACGATCAAGATCCATGAAGTGGCTGAAATCTTTCAGCAACTCCGAGAACAAGTCCACATTATCGGTGAATTCGTTGAGTAGCCGGTCGACTACTGATTCGATTTTCTCCCGCAACGGATCACGCTGACCAGGAAGCTTTTCATTCCAGCCAATACCCGCCATGGCCAGCTCGTTCAGAAGCTTACGGGCAGGGTGCCCCCCACGATTGAAAAAACTACGGTCACACAACGCGACCTTGAGTACGGGAATCTGGAGCCGGCCAATCAGCGCTTTCATAACCGGCGGTAGCTGACGGTCTTCAAGAATAAAATCAAACAGCATAGTGACCAGGTTGATTACATCGTTGTCGACCTGCTGGACAGAATAGAGTTGACCCGAGCCCGAATCCAGAACCCGCTTGAGCTGCATCGGCAACGACATAGTGTTAGCACCATTGACGATAAATTCTTCCGCCTGCATCTTGCCCAACCGGTTCATCAACGCAAGGGTGTCCAGTTGCCGACCTCCTGCAGCTGCAGATTGACGGGAAACCCCGGAGGCATCTCGATGCAACAACGCGCTAAGCTCAGAGAAGGTCTCCTGACCGCTTCCGCCGCTCTCTGTCTGATCGACCGCCTTGCCTTCCTCATTGGCGTAACGAACAGATGGAACCGGGCCCCGAACTGAATTTGTCTCGACGGGCTTCGCCTGACCGTTGCCGACCGGCGGGCGTTTCATGTCGGGCAGAACACCCTCCGACACCAATAAACGATTAGCATCCTGATAAAGCGACTCAAGCCGGCTTATCAACAGCTTGTCGAACAGCTTCAGCACTACGAGCTTGGCGCGAATATCAATATCAAGCTCGCTACACGCCTCTCCAAGACCCGTGCAGATCACCTCGGGGCTAAGCGGCATCTGGCGATCCTCAAGCCGAACACCTGAGGCCACATGCGAAACGCGTACAACAAGCAGACGGATAGTCTCGCTGTAACGGTTACGGAGCTTGGTGATCAGGTTATCCAATGCAACTTTCTGTTCAAGATCACCGTGGTCCATCAGTGTCAGAGAATCCTGATCGACATTTTCGAGCGCATTGTTACCTGGTTGAGGATCAAACCGGCCCAACTCGTTGAAGGCGCGCCCCAGCCATTGCAACACTGACAGCATCATGCTCTTGCGACGTAACCGAAGCTCGCGCATGGCGTCAAAGTAAGCAGTCTGCTCCTGGTTTGAACCGGCTTTGTCAGCCATATTGAACAGCGCATCATCGGCACCATCGAAAAATTCTGACAGTAACGTTTTAAGTGACTGACCGGACGCGTCCCGCAATCGAACCAAA
>JBBQMX010000195.1:0-4985 GCA_038329375.1 Pseudomonadales bacterium
AACTCATTGGTGACCGGATCAACATAAGAGTTGCTGCGACGGAAGACCCCGACTTTGTTGGCAGCAATTTCGCCCCGGGCATAAAGTTTGTCGCCAGCACCGGTTACAATCCGGCCGTCTTCGCCTTCCAGCACATACGGAGCTCCCTCGAGTTCAGCCGGGCTGATAATGCGGGTTTCCGTCAGGAAACTGCTGATTGCATCCAGCGGAATGGCGGGAATCGGCGTATCAATCGGCTCCGAGCGCACCTGGGGCGAGAGTTTAACCACGCCGTTGGGCGCGCCAACCTTGGTCACCCTTGGCTTGCCTTCAATGTAAACCAGCGCCAGCCTGTCACCGGGATAGATCAGATGTGGGTTGCTGACCTGCGGATTGACGTGCCAGATTTCTGGCCAGTACCAGGGGTTATTCAGGAAGCGGGACGAAATATCCCACAGGGTGTCACCTTTAATGACAGTGTAACGCTCGGGATGATCAGACCGCAGTTCAGGGCCTGCATCCTGTGCCCAAGCGGCCCAAGAGATTGACAGCACCATGGTGGCCGCCAGAGTGTACAGCAATTTCCTCATTGTCTAAGTCCTTGATCGCGTGCCTGTATCGGACGGTTGGGCAGGTTTACCCGGACCGTCAAATCTCGATTATTACCCTACTATAGAAGAAGTCCGAGGATTGTGATGTTATCTTTTGTTCGTCCAGTGAGTTCTAGCTATGACTGCTCAGTTTGTACTCAATGGCGTAGATAAGGGATAATGAGTGTATAGAGAGTGTAACTCACTTGAATCTCGCCCTGTCGCCCCGACCATAATAGACACAGAGCAGAAAAATGCACGGTACGCCGTCGCATTTCAGTGATCACCGAGGAACCAGCAGAAGAGCTGATGCGTCATGATACTTGATATTCTTGAATTTCCGGACCCCAGGCTGCGCACTATTGCCAAGCCTGTAGAGCAAGTCACCGATGAGACCCGAAAGCTCATTGAGGACATGTTTGAAACCATGTACGACGCCCCCGGCATAGGTTTGGCGGCAACCCAGGTCAATGTGCACCAGCAAATTATCGTGATCGACCTGTCGGATGATCGCAGCGAGCCCCTGGTTTTGATTAACCCGGAAGTCGAAGTGCTCGCCGGTGATTACCAGGACATGCAGGAAGGCTGTCTTTCCGTGCCCGGCTTCTACGAAGATGTCACGCGCATTGATCATGTCAGGTTAAAAGCAGTGGGGCGCGATGGTGAAGCTTTTGAGTGGGAGGTTACCGGGCTGCTGGCAGTCTGTATCCAGCATGAGATGGATCACCTCAAAGGCAAGCTTTTCGTGGATTATCTCAGCCCGCTGAAACGCACCCGCATTCGCAAAAAACTGGAGAAGCAAAACAAGATTCGTGCCTGATTCTCCATTGGCGTTTTCGACACAAGCGTATATCCGGACCGGGCAGCTGCCCGGTCTTTTCATTTCCAGTGAGATACTCAGCCCGTGCGATTAGTTTTTGCCGGAACACCGGACTTTGCCGCAATTACCCTCAGGGCGTTGCTAGCGAACGGCCATCACATTGTCGGGGTGTATTCCCAACCTGACCGACCCTCAGGCCGTGGCCGAAAACTTATGCCCAGTCCTGTCAAGCAGGTAGCGCTCCAGCAGGCGTTGCCGGTTTATCAGCCCGAAAGCCTGAGATCGACGGCCGCCCAGGCCGAACTCAAGGCTCTTGACCCGGACCTGATGGTTGTCGCCGCCTACGGCCTGCTCTTACCCCGCGCGGTACTGGATATTCCCCGTTACGGCTGCCTTAACATCCACGCGTCACTGTTGCCCCGGTGGCGGGGCGCCGCACCTATCCAAAGAGCCATAGCGGCGGGCGATACCGAAACTGGTATCACCATCATGCAGATGGCAGAAGGGCTGGATACGGGCGATATGTTTTATAAGTCAGCCACACCCATCGCACCCGCTGATACCGGCGGTAGCCTTCATGATCGCCTGGCAGAAATGGGTGGTGAGGCAATCGTCGAAGCCATAAAACGGCTCGAAGCAGGCACGCTGAACCCTGAGCCCCAGGATGATGAGCAGGCATGTTACGCCCATAAACTGAGCAAACACGACGGGCACATTGACTGGTCCAGGTCCGCGCTTGAAATTGGCCGTCAGATCCGGGCCTTCAACCCCTATCCCGGCAGTTACACCGACCTGGGCCAGGAGCGAATCAGGATTTATCAGGCAACGGTGGTGCCGCTCGCAGGCGGCAACAAGCCCGGCACAGTCCTCGCGCGGGCACGCACGGGTATCGAGGTCGCCTGCGGTGAGGGTGCGCTTCTGGTAGAGCGCCTTCAGCTAGCCGGCAGCCGCCCCCAGTCCGTCACTGATCTTATCAACGGTGGCAAAGCCTTGTTGCTGCCCGGCCAGGAGTTACAATGAACATGGCCGTCGACGCGCTTCCTTTAAGGGCTGTAGCTGCCAGCGTGATCGCCGCTGTCGAGCATGGCCAATCACTGTCGCAATGTTTGCCCTCTGCATTGGCCAGCCTGCCAGCCACTGAACGTCCCGAGCTACAGGCGCTTTGCTATGGCACCTGCCGCTGGTTCCATCGGCTCGACGGCGAACTACAGCAACGTCTGAAAAAGCCCCTTCGCAAACCCGACCGGGTGGTTCATCACCTGATGCTGGTCGCTCTGTTTCAGCTTCGCCATAGCCAGCAAGCGACCTATGCCATCCTGAACGAAACCGTCGAAGCCTGCCGGGCGCTGGATAAACCCCATCTGACCGGCCTGGTCAACGGCGTACTGCGCTCCGCCCAGAGGGAGGGTGAACCGCAGCCCGTAACACCGAATATCCAATACAGTCACCCGGAGTGGATGGTGGAAAAACTGCGCCATAACTGGCCAAAGGCCTGGGCCGCTATTCTGGATGCCAACAATGCCCAGGCCCCGATGACGCTCAGGGTGAATGCCAGTCAGATTTCCCGGGCCGATTACCTGCAATGGTTAGCTGACGCTGGTATTGAGGCAGAACCCACGCCCTACGCCCCCTTTGGCATCCAGTTAGCGTCGGCCTGTGGTGTCGACAAGTTGCCGGGTTTTGCTGACGGCGCCGTCAGCGTCCAGGACGAAGCCGCCCAACTCTGCACTACTTTACTCGGCCTTGCCCCGGGCCAACGGGTGCTGGACGCCTGCGCCGCGCCAGGTGGTAAAACCTGCGCTATTCTCGAACAATGCCCGGAACTGGCAGACGTTATCGCCCTTGACCAGTCCGCAGAGCGCTTGCCTCGGGTTCAGGAAAACCTTGATCGAATGGGGCTTTCAGCCACACTGATGGCAGCCGATGCCGCTGATCTGGAGCAATGGTGGGACCGGTCGTCATTTGATCGCATCCTGCTGGATGTTCCCTGCAGCGCCAGTGGGGTGATCAGACGACACCCGGACATCAAACTGCTGCGCCGGGAGGCCGATATAACACCGTTGGCCGCGATCCAGACAGGCTTGCTGGCATCATTGTGGAAAACCCTTCGACCCGGAGGGCGGATGGTGTACGCGACCTGCTCTGTATTCCCGCAGGAGAATCACCGTATAATCCAGCGGTTCCTGAAGCAGGAGAGTAGCGCCCGCCTGCTGGAGCCTGACGTAATCTGGGGACTCGATACCACGGCCGGGCGACAGCTACTGCCGGACCCCCGGTCTCACGACGGTTTTTTCTACGCGTGCCTGGAACGCATCGACTAGCGAAGGGAAACTCAATGTTCTGGCCCAGTCAGGTAGTTGCGACATGAAAATCATCATTCTCGGAGCCGGCCAGGTTGGCGGAACTCTGGCCGAAAATCTCGCCAACGAGGCCAATGACATCACCGTCATTGACAGTGACGGGCTGCGGCTCAGAGAACTTCAGGACCGGCTTGATATCCGTACCGTTCAGGGCCACGGCTCATACCCGTCAGTGTTGCGCCAGGCCGGAGCAGAAGACGCTGACATGCTGATTGCGGTTACCAGCAGCGACGAGGTCAATATGGTGGCCTGTCAGATTGCCAATTCCCTGTTCAAGACCCCAACCAAGATCAGCCGGGTGAGGGCGAACGCTTATCTGTCACGTAAGGAACTGTTTGGTGAAAGCGGCTTCCCGATCGATGTGCTGATCAGCCCCGAGCAGGTGGTTACCCAGCACATCACCCGGCTTATTGAATACCCCGGTGCCCTGCAGGTGCTGGAGTTCTCCAAAGGCCTGGTAAGGCTGGTGGCGATTCGAGCTACCAAGGGCGGACCGCTGGTGGGTCACGAGTTATCATTCCTGCGCACCCACATGCCGAAAACCGATACTCGGGTGGCCGCCATTTTCCGTAAGGACCGGCCCATCATTCCCCAGGGTGATACCGTGATCGAAGACGGCGATGAAGTGTTCTTCATTGCCGGTACCGATCACATCCGGTCCGTTATGAGTGAATTGCAGCCGTCAGAAAAACCCTACAAGCGAATTTTCATCTGTGGCGGCGGCAATATTGGCCAGCGCCTGGCTCACAGCCTTGAGGGCAGGTTTCAGGTCAAGCTGATCGAGCGCAACCGTGACCGCTGCGTCATGCTGTCAGAAAACCTGCGTAAGACCATAGTACTGGAAGGCAACGCCGCCAATAAAGACATCCTGCTGGAAGAGAACATCGAAAGCACTGACGTTTTCTGCGCCGTCACCAATGATGACGAGGCTAACATCATGGCTTCGCTACTGGCCAAACGACTTGGCGCCCGCAAGGTGTTGACGCTGATCAACAACCCGGATTATGTCGACCTGATTCAGGGGGGCGAAATTGACGTCGCCATTTCGCCCCAGCAAACCACGATTGGCAGCCTGCTGACACACGTCAGGAAGGGGGATGTAGTAAACGTTCACTCACTACGTAGGGGAGCAGCAGAAGCGATCGAAGCGATTGCCCACGGTGATCATCGATCCTCCAAGGTGGTCGGCAAACGGCTTGACGAGATCCCGCTCCCGGAGGGCACCACGATCGGCGC
>JBBQMX010000196.1:0-4974 GCA_038329375.1 Pseudomonadales bacterium
CCGACTGGCGGGGCTTTTGGAGGAAGTTTTCATTCCGGGGAGTTCCCGGTAAATCTGAATTTGGTGGAGACGGCGGGAATTGAACCCGCGTCCGCCAGTACTCTGCCTTAAGATCTACATGCTTAGCTTCCTTCTATTGATTTAACCTCAAACGACCCGAAGGTCAGGGTGTAAGAGGCGAGTTCTTTAAATCTTAGTCGCTAGCCAGTGAACTCTGGATAGCGAAGCAGCCTGTAAGCGATGACGTCCTGAGATGTAGCTTCCGAGTTACAGGCGCCTCGGTCAGGACGACTAGCAGCTTACGCTGCTAGTGCGTAGTTTTCGTCGTTTGCGACTATTTGTTTGCAGCTTTGGATTAACGAGATTGGCTGCCATCTCGACATGCACCCAAGGGTTTGCAACCAGCGTCGAAGCCATGTCGTCCCCTTACCTCCAGTATATGCGCCCGGTCGCGCTGACTTCAAGGTAAAAGGGTCTTTGTTTTTAGCCGGGGCCTGCGTCTTACACCTATATGATGTATGCCTGGCTCGGATTGTCGGGGTCCGTGTGCTGGTGTTGCAACGCCCTGTCGCGCAGGTCATGGAAGCTTTCCCGAAAATATTTCATGAGTTCGTCGGGGTTGGCCTTGATGTTTTTGTCGATGGTCATGCCGAACTGCACCGTGCCTGCGTAGCTGAAGATGCTCATGCCAATACCGATACTGCCGGTCTGCGGAACCCAGAACATCGGTTGTTTGAGTTTGGAACCAGCCAGGTAGACGGCTTTTTTCGGGCCGGGCACATTGGTCAACACTGCGGAGGCTTTCTGGCTCAGCAGCTTGAACGCCCGGCGTTCAAGTATGTCCGGGCCGCGTCCGAACAGATCGAGCAGGCTATAGGTTACCTGGGCCTGGTAGGAACGTTTAAGTCGGTTCATGTGCTCCTGAACCTGGCGGAATCGCATAAGGGGGCAGTCCACGTCTACCGGCAGTGTCAGCAGTACGAGCCCAAACTGATTGCCTAGGTTTTCGATGGGTTCACGCAGTGATCGCAGGTTGAAGGGTACCGCCACCCGTATGCCGCACTCCGGAATAGCTTCGCCGGTTTCCCGGAAATGCCTGTGGAGAGCTCCGGTGGCGCACGCCATCAGCACGTCGTTTACTGTTCCCTTTAATGCTCGGGCACACACTTTGACTTCTGCCAGGCTCAGGGGGTCGGCCCAGGCGACGTGCTTACGGCCAGATAAGGGAGAAGTCAGGCCTGTTCTCGGCTCACTGGGAATAAATGCCAGTTTGACGCATTCCATCGCGATCTTGCCAGCGGTATCCACCAGTTTGATGGGGTAACGGGCGTCTTTTCGAATGGATTGGCCGAGTAGAGCCAGCTGGTATAACGCCGTGCGGCCCAATTCGGATACCTTTGACACGGTTCGCTTGAGCGAGAAGCGTTTACTCGTGATTGGCGGAGCCAGAGACGGCAGTCTGAATACTCGCGCGTCACTTACCTCCGGGCTGGCATCTGTCAGGGACAGCATCACGCGGACCAGGGATATACCGTCAGCAATGCAATGGTGTATCCGGACGAGCAGCGCGCAGCCACCTTCATACCCCTCAATATAGTGGATCTGCCAGAGTGGATGGTTGAAATCCAGCGGTGTGCTGTTGAGATCGCTGGTGAGACGCTGGAGGCTATGCTTGTTGGCTTTGCCCGGCAGCGCAATGCGATGGACGTGGTTGTCCAGGTCAAAAAGTGGATCATCGTGCCAGTGGACTTTGTCACCTTTCTGGATGACGCACTGTCGAAAGCGGCGAAATCGCAGAAAGCGTTCTCCAAGTACCTGGCGCAATCGCGACATCGGGATGGGCTGCTCGAAAATCAGCACTGCCGATATCATCATTGGATTTTCAGCGCATTCCATTCTCAGCCACGATCGGTCGACCGCGGACATTTTGGTATATTTGAGCGATTCAGGATCTGCTGAAGTCATTTGGCCCTCTCTTCTGAGTATATGCGAGAGGGTGAGCCGTGCGTTTTGATGTGTTGGTTACGGCAGGAAAACGCGCCCCCACCCGGGCAGGTTAGTATAGGCCGGACAACTGCAGGGCGAAAGAGGCGGTATTGGCGACAGGTGTCAGGTGGAGGTGGTGTTCGCGTCCCGCATGATGCGCTGTTTCTGGCGGTTCCAGTCGCGTTCTTTCTCAGTGGCCCGCTTGTCGAACTGCTTCTTGCCTTTAACGAGGGCAATCTCGCATTTAACCTTGTTCTTTTTCCAATAGAGCGCAAGCGGGATGCAGGTATGGCCGGTCTGGTTCACCTGGCCGATCAGCCGTCCCAGTTCCCGGGCATGAAGTAACAACTTACGGGTGCGGGTGGGGTCTGCGATGACGTGAGTCGAGGCCGTGGTCAGGGGCATGAAATGCGCGCCCAGAAGAAAGGCTTCACCGTCTTTGAGCAATATATAGGCATCGGTCAGCTGGCCCTTGCCAGCTCGCAGGGATTTCACTTCCCAGCCTAGCAATACCACGCCCGCTTCAAAGCGTTCTTCAATGTGATATTCGTGCTTGGCTTTTTTGTTCAGGGCTATGGTGCCGCTGGACGTGCCTGGTTTCTTTTTACTCATGGATGCCTGATCTGGAGTTGCGGAATCCCAGAGGGATTCGTAAGTTGGCCACTACAAAGCCGCGCATTGTAGCGCAGTACTACCAGCGTGGTCACGAAATCGGCTATGCAGGTTAATTAACGCGTCCGTCCCTTTCGGCTACAATGTCATCATCTAAAGACTCAGGATGTTGGATGCCTACTCCCTTCGATACGGTGATCGGTTCCTGGACCAGGCGCTCGACGTTTTTCTGGGCGGCGACTGGTGCCACCGTTGGCCTCAGTAACCTGTGGAAGTTTCCATATCTGGCCAGTGGTAATGGTGGTGGCTGGTTTGTGCTGATGTACATTGCCTGCTTGCTGCTGGTGACGCTTCCGCTGATGCTGACAGAAACTGCGCTGGGCCGAACTACGCGCCACGGTCTTGTGCTGTCACTTGATGGCTTCATTCGAGCTGTCAAAGCGTCTCGTTGTTGGATGTGGGCGGGGCGGCTCAGCATTATCGCCGGTTTTCTGGTGTTGTCGTTTACTGCTGTCATTGGTGGTATTTGTCTCGCCTACGTGTTTTTGGGCGCGCTGGGTTTTTTTGTTGGCGCGTCAGATACAGAGATCAGTTCGATTCTTTCAGATCTGGTGGAAGACCCGTCCGGTTACCGGGATTTCATGGCATGGCATGTGTTGTTCCTTGTGATGGTTATTGTGGTCTCAATACAGGGCGTTACCGATGGGTTAGAGCGTGCTTTCCGGGTGATCATGCCAACATTTTTGCTGCTGCTGCTGGCATTGTTGGTGTACGGATATCTTTATGGAGAGCTAAGTCGGGCAGCTGATCATATGCTTGGCCTGCGATCGGACCAGCTTGGTTGGAACAGTCTGCAACTGGCACTGAAGCATGCGTTCTATACGCTCGGATTGGGGATGGGTGTATGGGTGGTGTTTGGCTCCTATATGCCCGCGGACTCACCGCTTAAGCGTTCTGTGATCGCGGTTGTCCTGATGGATACGTTAATCGCGATCATAGGCGGGTTGGTGATTTACGCCATGGTGTTCCGGGGCGGCGCTGACGAAATGAGCCAGGGATTCGAGTTGGTGTTCCTGGCGCTTCCGGACAGTTTGTCGGATGCTCCTTTTGGACAATTTGTGGCGACGGCCATATTCACGGCTATTTTGCTGGTTGCCTGGACCTCGGCACTTGCTCTGCTGGAGCCCGTTATCGGCTGGTTCCAGGAGTGGGTAGGTGCGCCCAGAGGTTGGTCGGCTTTTCTGATTGGGGTGTTGGCGTGGCTGGTGGGGCTGGGGACCCTCTACTCCTTCAATATCTGGTCAGATCTAACGCTGGCGGGCGGCACCATCTTTCGCTGGGTTGAATTGTTGGCCAGCGGCTTATTGATTCCTTTGGTGAGTATCGCTATCGCAGTGTTTGTAGGTTGGCAACTGGGAAAGATGAAAGCGCTCTCGCTGATAGGGCAAACACCGGTATTGCTTTCAGCGATCTGGTTTTGGGTGCTCCGACTGATATTGCCACTGGTGATTGTCTATATTGGTGCCTCCTATGGCGTATCGTCCTTCAGAGCTATGTGCGAAAACGATAATACTGCAATCTGGTGCGGTCAGGCTTACGGTGATTTCCCGGACTTCCCCGCTGGTATGGATGCGCCTCTCCCGCTGCCGTCACTGGAACCTTTAGTCCCGGGTGTGCTACAACTGCCCGGCCCTGTGCCCCTGGTTCCGGACTTGCCTCCGTTGCCGCCCAGGATGAAGGAGGGCGGAGATAGCGGTGGCACCGCGACGGAAGGTGAATTGCTTTACCATAGCGTGTGATAATGAATTCTGCTCGCTTTTAAACCGCTTTTGCGAAGGAAATCCAGGCTTCTATGGCCCATCAGATTGATAAAAGTGCATTAGTGATGCATTCCGCCGCGCGCATGTTTGCATTGGTAAATGATATTTCCCGTTACCCGGAGTTTTTGCCGTGGTGCGCCTCTACCGAGATTCATCAGCAGGATGATTTAGAAATTACGGCATCGCTCGAGGTTGCCCGGGGCGGCATCCGTCAGCGACTAACGACTCAGAACCAGCTGGTGGCTCCACAGACGATTGACATGAAACTGGTGGATGGCCCCTTTCAGAGCCTTCGGGGTACATGGCATTTTCAAGTATTGGCGGATGACGCGTGCAAGGTAATATTGCGGCTCGAGTTTGAGTTTTCGGGTGCACTTTCCCGAATGACATTCGGACCGGTATTCAATCAGGCCGCAAATACCATGGTAGATTCCTTCTGTCGCCGTGCAGACGAATTGTATAAATAATGTGGCGGGGAAGGTGAGGGAGCTATGATTGTTGAAGTGGCTTACGCAAAACCGGAAAAACAACAGATTCTAAGATTGGAGGTGCCAGA
>JBBQMX010000197.1:0-4943 GCA_038329375.1 Pseudomonadales bacterium
CAGTTTTTCAGCGGTTCCTTAGAATTAGGCCTTTGAGCAGCGTATAATGCTGGCCTTTCGATGCGTGGCCTCTGGTTTCTTGCCACGCGACATACAGACAGCTCAACAGGCAATCGTCGTGACAGACAAGGCAACGTTTAATACCAATCCAGACATCAAGACTTTTCAGGGCCTGATCCTGGCCCTGCAACAATTCTGGGCCAGGCACGGTTGCGTGGTGCTTCATCCGCTGGATATGGAAGTCGGCGCCGGTACCTTTCACCCCGCGACCTTCCTTCGTGCCATCGGCCCGGAAACCTGGAATGCCGCTTACGTTCAACCCAGCCGTCGCCCAACCGATGGCCGCTACGGTGAAAACCCCAACCGACTGCAGCACTATTATCAGTTTCAGGTCGTCCTGAAGCCCTCGCCGGACAATATTCAGGAACTGTATCTGGATTCCTTGAAAGCATTGGGGCTTGATCCTCTGGTTCACGATATCCGGTTTGTGGAAGATAACTGGGAATCTCCGACTCTCGGGGCCTGGGGCCTTGGCTGGGAGATCTGGCTGAATGGCATGGAAGTCACTCAGTTCACCTACTTTCAGCAAGTAGGGGGCCTGGAATGCTATCCGGTTACCGGCGAGCTGACCTACGGTCTTGAACGTATTGCCATGTACTTGCAGGGCGTCGACAGCGTCTACGACCTGGTCTGGACGGAAGGCCCGGATGGCGTGGTCACCTACGGCGATGTGTTCCATCAGCAGGAAGTGGAGATGTCGACCTACAACTTTCAACAGGCGGATATCGACTTCCTGTTTCTCAGCTTTGACGTCCACGAGCGTGAAAGCAAACGCCTGATCGAAGCCGGGCTGGCGCTGCCCGCCTATGAGCAGGTGCTCAAGGCCTCCCACACCTTCAACATGCTGGATGCCCGGCACGCCATCTCGGTCACAGAGCGACAGCGCTTTATTCTCCGGGTCCGGACACTCGCCCGCGCTGTCGCCCAAGCGTATTTTGACAGCCGCAAAGCCCTGGGCTTTCCGATGGCACCGGAGGCACTGCGCACCGAGCTGCTGGCCAACGCTGAACCCGAAGTCGAAAAAGGACACGCTTAATCATGGCAACACAGGATTTTCTGGTCGAGCTGGGCACTGAAGAGTTGCCCCCGAAGGCGCTGAAAACCCTCTCAGAGGCGTTTACCCAGGGCATTGTCAAAGGCCTCGACACGGCGGGCATCAGCTATGGTGCAGTAGAGTCCTTCGGTGCCCCGCGCCGGCTTGCGGTGCGCATCCGTGATCTGGCCGGTGCGCAGCCAGACAAAGCCATTGAACGTCGCGGCCCTGCGGTCAAGGCGGCTTTTGACGACGCCGGCAACCCGACCCGGGCACTGACAGGCTTTGCAACATCTCAGGGTGTGACTCCGGATCAGCTCGATACCCTGGAAACCGACAAGGGTGCCTGGGTGATTTACCGTACCGTTGAAAAGGGCAAACCAACGGTAGAGTTGCTGCCAGGGTTGATCGAGCAATCCCTCGCGGGCTTGCCTATTGCTAAACGTATGCGCTGGGGAGCCCACCGCACCGAGTTCGTGCGACCGGTTCACTGGGTCGTGTTATTGTTTGGCAACAGCGTTTTAAACAGCCCGATCATGGGTCTGGCGCCAGGCAACAAAACCCGTGGCCACCGGTTCCATTGCCCGAAATCACTGATTATCCCGACCCCGAATGACTACGAAATCGTGCTTAAAAAAGAAGGCTGGGTGATTGCCGACTTTGCCGAGCGTCGTGAAAAAATTCGCAAAGGTATCAATGCAGTTGCTGAGCAACAGGGTCAGGGCACAGCGGTTATTGATAACGACCTGCTGGATGAAGTAACGGCCCTGAACGAGTGGCCGGTGCCGCTACTCGGTCGTTTCGAAGAGCGTTTCCTTGATGTGCCCCCGGAAGCCTTGATCTCATCGATGAAGGAGCACCAGAAGTACTTCCATGTGGTAGACAGTGAAGACCGCATGCTGCCGTTGTTCATCACAGTCGCCAACCTGGAGAGCAAGGACCCGGCGCAGGTTATCGCAGGTAACGAGAAGGTGATCCGTCCGCGGCTTTCCGATGCCGCGTTTTTCTACCAGACCGACCGCAAGACCCGGCTGGAAGACCGGATAGAGCAGCTCAAGCCCATTGTCTTCCAGGAAAAACTGGGCAGCCTTTATGATAAATCCCAGCGGGTCGCCGCGCTGGCGGGCAAGATCGCCGGCGCCATTGGCAGTGACCCGGCACTGGCGGAACGGGCGGCGATGCTGGCCAAGACTGACCTGGTGACCGAGATGGTGCTGGAGTTCACTGACCTTCAGGGCATCATGGGACAATACTATGCCCGGCATGACAATGAGCATGAGGATATTGCCCAGGCTCTGAACGAGCAGTACATGCCCCGGTTTGCCGGCGATCAACTGCCCGCCACCATGACGGGCTGTGCCGTGGCCATTGCAGACCGTCTGGACTCACTGGTAGGCCTGTTCGGAATCGACCAGCCACCATCCGGTACCCGTGATCCTTTTGCCTTGCGCCGGGCCTCTCTGGGCGTACTGCGGATTATCATAGAGCGTAGTCTGCCCCTCGATTTGCAGACTTGCTGCGAATGGGCGGCTGAAAACTTCCAGAAACTGACGACTGAGACTCCCGCCACGGCAGTCGTTGACTATATGCTTGAGCGTTTCCGTGCTCACTACGATGAGCAGGGCATTGGCGCTGAGGTATACCTTGCTGTGCATGCCCGTCGTCCGACCCGGCCACTGGATTTCGACCAGCGCATAAAAGCCGTTGAAGCTTTTCGACAGATGCCGGAAGCTCAGGCCCTGGCCGCCGCAAACAAGCGGGTCTCCAACATTCTCAACAAGCAGGGCGGAGACCAAATCAGCAACACAGTGGATCCGAACCTGCTCCAGGAAGACGCCGAGAAAGCCTTGGCCGACAAAGTCGAGCAGCAAGCCAGCAAAGTGTTGCCCTTGTTCGAGCAGGGCGATTACGGTTCAGCACTCGCTTCATTAGCAACACTGCGGCAACCCGTTGATCACTTCTTTGAGGATGTCATGGTGATGGCGGAAGACGATGCTGTACGCAACAACCGGCTGGCGCTGCTGAACCAGCTCCGTAACCTGTTCCTGCGGGTTGCGGACATTTCCTTACTACCGGCGGCAAGCTGATCAAGAACATGCTGATTATTCTGGACCGGGACGGGGTCATTAATAGTTATGACGGCCATTACATCTGCTCGGCGAATGACTGGCACCCGTTACCGGGCAGCATCGAGGCGATTGGTCGTCTTTGTAAAGCCGGCTACAGGATTGCCATTGCCACTAATCAGTCCGGTATCGCGCGCAGGTATTTTGATGTTGACACTCTGGACGCCATGCACCGGAAGCTAAAGCAGCTGGTGGAGGCTCAGGGCGGCAACATTGAGTTGATTGCTTTCTGTCCCCACCACCCTGACGACAATTGCGACTGCCGGAAACCGAAACCCGGGCTGCTGTATTCAATCCAAAAATCCCTGGGTCTGAGTTCGCTGACAGGCAGCCTGATGGTTGGTGACAGCCGCAAAGATCTGGAAGCCGGCCTCGCTGCCGGGTGTCGGGCAAGCCTGGTGCGAACGGGTAATGGCAGGGATACGGAGTATCACCTGATCAAAAGGCCGCTGGACGGCATCACAGTGTTCGATGATCTGTCTGCTCTGGTGAACAATTTGCTCTCATAGCGCCCGGTTCAGACCGTTCGCGCGGCTGGCATTAAGCCTTGTTATCAGTATAATAGCGACCTTATCGGCGTGTGGCGCAGCTTGGTAGCGCACTTCGTTCGGGACGAAGGGGTCGCAGGTTCGAATCCTGCCACGCCGACCAGATTTCAACGACTTAGGGCGCATCTTCGGGTGTGCCCTTTTTCGTTTCTGGCTGGGTACAGGTTTTGGTAAATAAACTCTCTATCGCGACCTGAATCTCGGCTCTATTTTTCTCCCCCACCTGCCCCGGAAAACCAAGCCCAATACCAACGCCTCTGGATCAATTTTCAACGCGACACTTCTCACTCAGCAGAGCTTTCAACTGTTCATAACCTGTGCTGCCAGTCTTCCAGCAGGGCTACAGGTCACTGCCTGAATTCCCAGGTCTGATGCTCGAAGCTATTAGGGTGGTATCCATGTTAGAACGTTTGCCAGGTATGTCGGGTTACTTTACATAATAACCATAAAAAAGATTTTTTCCGCCTAAAACCCGGAGCATAAAATACCTAAAAAATTGATTTATATTAATTATTATTAATAAGGCATCTTTCTTGCTTTTTTATTGACTGATGAAAGAAATATCTATTTGTCATGAAGCATGGGCATTTATATAGAAGGCTTTGGACAGTCTCTTCTACTCAGAAAATGCTCTAAAAACGCAATGTACGCAGAGGTATTGCAATGAAAAATAATATCAAGATTTCCGGCACCGGTTTAGGCCTGGCCACAGCTCTCATGCTTTCCATGGGTGTTGCAAATGCAGGACCCATATCCATATCACCTATTGGAAACAGTGGAGCTTTTTTCATCGAGCTTGGTGGTGATTCCTGCATTACCGCCACCTGTGCTGATTTCGCCACTGCCGGATACAGCGTTAGCGGCGGTGCCGTGCTCGATTATTCACAAGTCAGTGTTGCCCTAAAGCCTGGCTCAAACACCTCTAACGAAGGCGCTGTCTCGACCTACAATGTAACCAGCAAAAGAAACAATCCTGAGGGTGCCATTGAGTCCATCTTAGTATCCGGCCTCGAAAGCAGCTTTGGCTTTTACTGGGGTTCCATCGATTCATACAACATTATTGAGTTCTTGCGGGGGCCCAATAATCTGGTTGTTAATACATTTACAGGTACCGACTTGGCTGATTTGTTGAGTACTTCAGGTTCACCCAATTTTAACACCGACCAGTACGTCAAC
>JBBQMX010000198.1:0-4940 GCA_038329375.1 Pseudomonadales bacterium
CGGTGGCGTTGAGGCATTACAACAACAGATTGGCTGGATGTCAGCGTTCCTGGGCTCTATCCAGGGCTCAATGGGTGAAACGTCAACCCTTGCCGTGCTGGCCGGCGGTATCGTGCTGCTCGTTATGAAGATAGCCTCTTACCGGATTGTGGGCGGTGTTCTGCTTGGTATGATCGGTATGAGTCTGTTACTCAATATTGTCGGTTCAGACACCAACCCGATGTTCGCCGTGCCCGCTTACTGGCATCTTGTGATGGGTGGCTTTGCCTTCGGCATGATGTTCATGGCGACGGATCCGGTTTCAGCTGCAATGACAAATACTGGCCGCTGGTGCTTCGGTATCCTGGTCGGCTTCATGACTATTCTGATCCGTGTTATCAACCCCGCGTTTCCGGAAGGCATCATGCTGGCCATTCTGTTTGCCAACCTTTTCGCACCGCTGATGGATCACTATGTGGTTCAAGCCAACATCAAAAGGAGGCTTGCCCGTGGCTAAAGCTAAAGAAACTGTCTCCAGAACCCTGATGGTCGCCCTGGTGCTAAGCATTGCTTTCTCTGTTGTGGTTTCGACGGCGGCAGTGCTGCTTCGGCCGGTGCAGGTGGTAAATCAGAATCTCGATATCAAAAGCAACATTCTCTCAGCAGCCGGTATGCTGCAGGCGGGCATGGGTAAGGATGAAATCGAAACTGTCTTCAGTCAGTTTGATGTTCAACTGGTTGATCTGGACACCGGCGAATATGTAGAACCCTCTGCAGTCGGGTTGACAGACGCTATGAAATATGACCAGTACAAGGCCGCTTCCAACCCGGAGCTATCAGAAAGTATTCCGGCGTCGGAGGATAAGGCAGGCATCAAGCGTCGTGTGAAATTTGCCAAGATATACGTCTTGCGTGAGGATGGTGATTTAAAGCGCGTTGTGCTGCCGATTCATGGTTATGGCCTATGGTCGACGCTGTATGGCTTCATATCGCTGGAAGGCGATGCGAACACCATTGAGGGTATCGGCTTTTACGATCATGCGGAAACACCGGGTCTCGGTGGTGAAGTTGATAACCCGCGCTGGAAATCCCAGTGGACCGGTAAAACGCTTTACAATAAAGAGGATACAGCCAAGGCCAGGATCATGCTTGTGAAAGGCGGAGTCGACGCCAACGTAGAGGAAGTAGAGCATAAGGTTGACGCTCTTTCTGGTGCAACACTGACCAGTCGGGGTGTTCAACAACTGGTGAACTACTGGATGGGTGAGCGCGGTTTTGCATCCTATCTGAAAAAACTTCGTCAAGGGGAGGTCTGATATGGCCGACGCATCAGCCAAACAGGTTCTTTTCGAACCAATTTTCAGTAATAACCCCATCGCGTTGCAGATACTGGGTATTTGTTCTGCACTGGCGGTCACCACCAGTGTCAACGTCACATTGGTCATGTGCGCGTCGGTTATTGCCGTGACGGCATTTTCCAACCTGGCGGTATCTCTGGTGCGTACCCAGATACCCAACAGCATTCGTATCATTGTGCAGATGACCATCATTGCATCGCTGGTTATCGTGGTCGATCAGATACTGAAGGCCTATGCCTATGAGATCAGCAAGCAGCTTTCGGTGTTTGTCGGGCTGATCATCACCAATTGTATCGTTATGGGTCGTGCCGAAGGCTTTGCCATGAAGAACGGCCCCTGGCTCAGCTTTCTGGACGGTATCGGTAACGGCATGGGGTATTCCGTAATGTTGCTGGTCGTCGCGTTCTTCCGCGAGTTGCTCGGTTCGGGGTCCCTGATGGGATTCACCCTGATGCCGACGGTAAACGAGGGTGGCTGGTATGTCCCTAACGGCCTTCTGCTGCTGCCGCCAAGTGCGTTCTTTATAATCGGGCTTGTTATCTGGGGGCTTCGCGCCTGGAAACCGGAGCAGGTTGAAGCGCCGGACTTTAAGCTCTCACGCCATAAGACCAAGGAGGCCTTCTGATGGAACACTATCTCAGTCTGTTGCTGAAGGCGGTCTTCGTTGAGAACATGGCGCTGGCCTTCTTTCTCGGGATGTGTACGTTCCTGGCAATTTCCAAGAAAATCGAAGCCGCCGCCGGACTTGGCATCGCTGTTGTGGTGGTGCTTACAATCACTGTGCCGGTCAATAACCTGATCTATAACACCTTCCTTCGCGAAGGAGCTATGGACTGGGCCGGTTTGCCGAATGTGGACCTGGGCTTTCTCGGACTTATTACGTATATCGGTGTGATAGCCGCGCTTATCCAGATCATGGAAATGGTCCTCGATAAGTATATACCGGCGCTTTATGCTGCATTGGGTGTATTTCTGCCCCTGATCACAGTGAACTGCGCCATTCTCGGTGCATCTCTGTTCATGGTGGAGCGGGACTATACCTTTGGCGAGAGTGTGGTTTACGGGTTCGGGGCAGGTGTGGGCTGGGCGCTGGCGATCCTCGCGCTGGCAGGTATCCGTGAGAAGCTCAAATATAGTGATGTGCCTGAAGGGCTGCGAGGCCTGGGTATCACGTTCATTACGGTTGGTCTGATGTCCCTCGGCTTCATGTCATTTTCGGGCATCTCCCTGTAATCCAACCCGGTGATTCGGTTTAAAGAAAAGGCGAGACCATGAATATAGAAATCATTCTCGGTGTGGTCATGTTCACCGTTATTGTGCTGTTGCTGGTAGCGGTCATCCTGGCGGCACGTTCCAGGCTGGTCAGCACCGGTGACGTGACAATAGAAATCAATGACGATCCGGAACATACCGTGACCACTGAGGCTGGCGGCAAGTTGCTGAACACACTGGCAGGCAATGGCATCTTCCTGTCATCTGCCTGTGGCGGCGGTGGCACCTGTGCCCAGTGCAAGTGCAAGGTGCTGGAAGGTGGCGGCTCCATGCTGGCGACCGAGAAAACCCACTTCACCAATCGTGAAGAGAAAGAGGGATGGCGCCTGTCGTGCCAGGTCCCGGTCAAGCAGGATATGAAAGTTGAGGTGCCGGAAGAGTTCTTTGGCGTCAAGAAGTGGGAATGCACGGTTGAGTCCAATCTTAACGTCGCCACCTTTATCAAGGAATTGATAATCAAGCTTCCTGAAGGCGAGGAGGTCGATTTCCGGGCCGGTGGTTACGTTCAGCTTGAATGTTCGCCTTATGAAATCGATTTCAAGAATTTCGATGTCGAAGAAGAGTTCCGCGAAGACTGGGACAAGCACGATATCTGGCGTTTCAAGGCTGTGAATAAAGAAGATGTTATTCGTGCATACTCGATGGCGAATTACCCGGAAGAGAAAGGCGTGCTCAAGTTTAATATCCGGATCGCCACGCCACCTCCGGGTACCGACCACCCGCCCGGGTTGATGTCGACACTTGTATTTAACCTCAAGCCGGGAGACAAAATCACCGTTTTCGGACCTTTTGGTGAGTTTTTTGCCAAGAAGACCGAAGCGGAGATGGTCTTTATCGGCGGCGGAGCTGGTATGGCCCCTATGAGGTCACACATTTTCGATCAGCTCAAGCGCTTGAACTCCAAGCGTAAGATCAGTTTCTGGTACGGTGCTCGCAGCGTCCGGGAAATGTTCTACGTAGAGGACTTCGACCAACTGGCGGAAGAGAATGAAAATTTTGAATGGCATGTAGCCTTGTCTGATGCCTCACCTGCGGACAATTGGGAAGGTCCGACCGGGTTTATTCACAACGTGCTTTACGAACAGTACCTCAAGGACCATCCGGCCCCTGAAGACTGTGAGTTCTACATGTGTGGGCCCCCTATCATGAACGCGTCATGCATCAAGATGCTGAAAGATATGGGTGTCGAAGACGAAAATATCATGCTGGATGACTTTGGCGGCTAATCCCGAACCCATGACATCCAGCATGACCCGGCCCACCTTGGTCGTGATGACGTTGCTCATTGCGGCTCTGGTGGGCTGTTCGTTTGAGCCTGAAAAAAAGATATGGGAAATAGCCGGGCGGGTTTTTGGCACCGAGTATCATGTCAAGGTGGTAATGACCGATGACCCCGGGCAACTCGATACGTTGGCCGAAGGTATAAGTGCGCTGCTGGAGTCTGTCGATGCGTCGATGTCGACCTGGCGGGAAGATTCCGAGCTTTCCAGATTCAACAGTGCCGACGATCAGTCTCAGTGGTTTGAGGTTTCCACACCGCTTTACAAGGTGCTCGCCACTGCGCATGAAGTGTCTGAGTTCAGTGATGGAGCTTTTGATATTACGGTAGGGCCGGTAGTAAACCTGTGGGGGTTCGGCCCGAAGGCACGGCCTGAACAGGTGCCTGAAGCGGCCCTGTTGAAACAACGACTTGATGGGGTCGGCTACAAAAAACTGGAGCTCAGGGCTGAGCCGCCGGCTATAAGAGCGGGTTCAAAGCAATATCTTGATTTGTCTGCTATTGCAAAAGGCTACGCTGTCGATGCTGTGGCGAATTTGCTGTCTGATTCCGGGGTTGATGCCTATTTGGTTGAAATTGGTGGTGAAGTCAGGGTAAATGGGCGCAAACCCGGTGATGAAGCTTGGCGGCTGGCAATTGAAGAACCGGTTCCTGACCGGCGAGAGGTTAACCGGGTAGTTGCTCTCGATAGTCACGGCATGGCAACGTCAGGTGACTATCGGAACTATTACGAATCGGCAGGCCTGCGTTTTTCCCATACCATAGACCCTCAGAGCGGTAGACCGATCTCTCATAATCTGGCGTCAGTGACGGTTATCGCAGAAACCGCCATGCGGGCAGATGCAATGGCCACTGCGTTCAATGTTATGGGGTACGAGCGAGCCAGAGAGCTGGCGATTGGCAAAAACATGGCCGTTTACTTTATTATTAGACAAGAGAATGGATTTGAGGCGCACTACACGCCAGCATTCTCTTCTTATTTTGCAAATTAGGAGGTGCTATGAGTACCTTTCTGTTGGTTTTACTGATTGTAGGTTTTCTGGTGGCCGCTA
>JBBQMX010000199.1:0-4909 GCA_038329375.1 Pseudomonadales bacterium
CAAAGCAGCAGGCAAACCAGGGCCGCCAGACGGGTTCCCGGCCGTTCAACCACGTCGACAGGGTCATCCATTGTCGATGTGGCCCCATGGGCAGGGGGCTTGAGGTCCACCCAGCGGCCTGAAAAATAACCAATCACTCCCGCGCCGAGCACCACCAGCGGAAAGGGCAATCCAAACATGAAGAGAGCAAGAAATCCTCCCAATGCCAACAAGGGCTTGAGGATGCCGCGCAGGGTCTTGCTGGCGATCCTGATCAGCGCCTGTAGAACAATGGCCAGGACAGCGGCCTTCAGCCCGAAGAATAAACCCTCGACAGCTGTCAGATCACCCAGCAGCACATAAACCCAGGACAGAGCCAGGATAGCCGCGGCTCCGGGCAGAATAAACAGGACGCCGGCAACCAGCCCACCCCGCACCCCGTGCAGCAACCAGCCTATGTAAACAGCCAACTGCTGGGCTTCCGGACCCGGGAGAAGCATGCAATAGTTCAGGGCATGCAGAAAGCGCGGTTCGTCGATCCATTTCTTTTCATCGACAAGGATGCGGTGCATCAGGGCAATCTGTCCGGCCGGACCGCCGAAGCTGAGCAGGCCGATGCGCCACCATACGGCGAGCGCCTCGGAAAAACTCACCGGTAGCATCAGCCGCCCCTCATTTTCTCGACAATGGCCGAGGTAGAGCAGTTATCCAGGAAGGCCAGGACCCGCACATCTCCCCCGTAGCCCTGCACGAAATCCCCCCCCACTACCTGATCCTGGGTATAATCACCGCCTTTGACGAGGACATCCGGCCGCAAAGCCCTCAACAAGGTCTCCGGTGTATCTTCGGTAAAACTGACCACCCAGTCCACCGCTTCCAGCCCGGCCAGCACCGCCATACGACGCTCAACCGGATTGATGGGGCGCCCGGAGCCCTTGAGTCGCTGCACCGATTCATCATCATTGATGGCTACAATGAGCCGGTCTCCCAGCTTGCGGGCTTCCGCCAGGTAGCCGACATGCCCGGCGTGAATGATGTCGAAGCAACCATTCGTAAAAACCAGGGTTTCGGCATGCGCGCGGGCGTCTTCGACGGCGATAAGTAACTGCTCGGCGGTCATGACGCCCTTTCCGGTGCCCTCTTCGCGCTGAATGGCGCGGCGCAGTTCCGGTCCGCTGATAGCCGCCGTGCCCAGCTTGGCGACCACCAGCCCGGCCGCCAGGTTGGCCAGCGCTGTCGCTTCAGCAAGTTCGCAGCCTGCCGCCAGTGCCGAGGCAAGGACGGAGACCACAGTATCCCCAGCACCTGTGACATCGAAGACTTCGCGCGCCCGCGCTGGGAGGTGCAACTCCGGCAGTTCCGGACGCAGAAGCGTCATGCCGTGTTCGCCACGGGTTATGAGCAACGCCCCCAGCTCAAGGTCGGCGAGCATTGACTGTCCCCGGCGAACCAGCTCTTCTTCACTGCTGCACAAGCCCGCCACCGCTTCAAACTCGGATATATTGGGGGTGATGACGGTGGCGCCCCGGTAACGGCTGAAATCAGTCCCCTTGGGATCAACGATGACAGGCACCTTACGGTGACGGGCGGCGACGATCAGCGCCTGCACTTCTGCTAACGCGCCCTGTCCATAATCCGACAGCACCAGCACCTGGGTATCGTTCAATGCCGCGATGGCGAGCGCCTGCAGACCCTGTATGTCCTGTGCCGCGAAGTCCTGCTCGAAGTCTACCCGAATCAATTGCTGGTGCTGGCTGATGACGCGCAACTTGGTGATGGTAGGAGCGGCATCCGCCTGCTGGAATTTGCACAGGACACCTGCCGCGCCCAGTCGCGCCTGCAGCTCCTGACCCGCTTCATCCTGTCCTATGAGACCGATGACGGTCGCTGCAGCACCCAGCGCGGCTGCATTGAGCGCCACGTTGCCAGCACCACCCGGTCGGTCTTCACGTCCCACCACCTTGACGACCGGCACCGGTGCCTCAGGTGATATCCGCGTGGCCTTGCCATGCCAGTAACGATCCAGCATGACATCACCCACAACCAGGACCCGGGCCTGCTGAAAAGGGGGCATTCTCAGTTTCATAAATGTTTCCGTTACGTAGGGCTGGCATCAATTTGCCGCGAATCATAGCACAGCGGTCATACCGGCCTGAACTCACGGTCAGCGCGAAGGAAAGCCACCAGGGCTCACCTGTTTGCGCGTCGGTTTGCTACAATGCGCGAAATTCAACGCAGCGCCAGCGAGATCCAGTGACAGAGCCGACCTCAAGCCTACCGCCCCTGAATCAATTTCTGGCTCCGCGCTTCTGGCCCACGTGGTTTGGTTTCGGAATCATCTGGCTGACGGCCCACCTCCCTTTTTCCATACAGATGCAGATCGGCAAGCTCATCGGCAGGCTGAGCTATCACCTTGCCGGCGAGCGCCGCCGTATATGCGCCATCAATATTGCCCTGTGCTTCCCCGACCTTGATGCCGGTCAACAGGCGACGCTTGTGCGGGATACCTTCATATCCAACGGCATTGGCGTCATGGAAATCGGTATGGCCTGGTGCCGGGATCCAGCAGACTTTCGTGACCGGGTTTCGGTCACCGGTCTTGAAAGGCTGGAAGCCGCTGCGGCCCGCGGCAAGGGCGTCCTGCTGGTTTGCGCTCACTTCTCCACACTGGAGTTCGCGGGCAGTCTTTTCAGTCTGTTTCACCCCATGGACGTCACTTATCGCCGACACAAGAACCCTCTGTTCGAAACCCTGATGACGCGGTCGCGACAGCGGCTGTACGGGGCAGTCATTGAACGCAGGGATGTGCGTCAGGCCCTGCGCCGCCTGAAAAGCAGTCGGACTCTCTGGTATGCCCCCGATCAGGATTACGGCCCCCGGCACTCGGTATTTGTCCCCTTCTTTGGCGTGCCCGCTGCCACGATCACGGCGACAACGCGCTTTGCA
This sequence comes from Pseudomonadales bacterium, assembly GCA_038329375.1. Lineage (GTDB taxonomy): Bacteria > Pseudomonadota > Gammaproteobacteria > Pseudomonadales > Oleiphilaceae > Marinobacter. Next base: position 2,926 of record JBBQMX010000199.1, read on the forward strand.
TCCCTGAATGATTCGGCGGTGGTGTTTTTCAGTCATTACCGCAACAGCGACAACTCGGGCTATCATCTGGAGCTCAGTGCGGCGCTGAGTCATTACCCCACCGGAGATGATGTGGCTGACGCCAGCCGGATCAATGCCATTATCGAGGCCGCCATCCGCAAGCACCCGGAACAGTACATCTGGCTGCACAAGCGTTTCAAAACCCAGGCCGCCGGAAAGGCAGCCAGCCCCTATCGGAACTGATGGCAAATGAACAGGCAATGGACTGACGTGGATGTGCGCTATTTTGCCGTTGCAGCGAGTCTTCTGCTGTCCCTCTATAGCACCCTGACCAATGTCATACCCAATGTTGATGCCTTCCTGTACCTGCGAACAGCAGCGATTTACCTGGCCGACGGCCCTGTTGCCGCCCTGGCGTATTACCCGTGGGCCAGCTATTCGATCCTGATCGGGGTCGTCCATCAACTGACGGGATTCAATCTGCTGGTGTGTGCCCAACTGGTCAATGGCGTGCTGTTCGCGGGCATGGCCTGGGTCTTCATCAGTTTATGCCGGGAGATTGATAACAGTCGCCGCGTCACCCTCTTCGCGGCAGTGTGCGTACTCATCTACCCTCAGCTCAATGAATACCGGCCCGCCGTCATCCGCGACATCGGCTTCCTGACATTCGCCCTCGCGGGACTGCTTCAACTGATCCGCCTGAATCGTACGCAACGGTTCCGGCATGGTGCGACTTTTACCCTGACATTGATGCTGGGGGCGCTGTTCCGGCCGGAGGCGCTGTTCTATCTGGTGGCCGCTCCGCTGGGCCTGCTTCTCAGCGTGCATATTCCCTGGCGCGCACGCTTGCGCCTGATCGCAGCAGCCTATGGCCTTACCCTGCTGCTTGGGTTAATCGTGCTGATCGTCATGACCGTCATGGGATTCGATCCCCTGGACCGGGTGCTCAGCGCCTTTGCAGTTTACCAGCCTTTTCTGGAGCAGGCCCGCCAGATTATCGAGGGCGGTTCACCGGAATTGCGCGCCGCCCTGTTTCATGAACATGCGGCGAATTTCTCGGGTCAGTACATTACCGTATTCCTGCTCACCGGCCTGCTGGCCATAGTGCTGATCAAGATCTTCACCGGATTCGGCGGGGCTTTCCTGCTCGTCATATTGGTGGGCCTGTGGCGGCGTCTTGCGTTCCTGCCCCCCCATGTAAAGGCGCCCGCCCTTGCCTTCCTGATGATCGCCCTGGGGATCATGCTGTCTTTTGTGTTTGTCACCCGCTTCATGTCCACCCGCTACACAATGCTCTTCTGTATTGTGCTGGTTGTGCTGGTGCCGGTGATTGTCGATCGGGCGGCCCGCCTGGCCCAGGAGGCGGACAGACAGCGCACATTCAATCGTGTGGCCGGGTTTCTGGTGCTTTACGCGGTAGTGGATGCCTACGTCACCTTCGGTCGGACCCGTGATTATCAGCAGGAAGTGGCGCAGTGGGTTCGCGAGACCACACCTGCCACCATGCCGCTGGTCACCAATGTGCATTACATTGCATGGTACTCCGGCCTGGTGCCGGAGTATGACCGAACCGACATAGCCCCTGATGCCGAATACCTTACTGGCGCTGCCCCGGGCTCCAGGTTGGTTATCCTGCTCAATCGCGGGAATGGTGAGACTTTGCAACATCTGGAGCAGACCGGGATAGTAGCGCTGGAGCGTTATTTTCCGGGCGCCGGGGACCCGCGCATCGGGGTTTATCGCAGACTCTAGTGCTCTTTACCCTAAGTTCGCATACCATAAGGTCCGCATACCATAAGTTCCCATCATTTCAGAGCCTCTGTCGGGTGCTGACGTTCGTTAGCGCACCTACATGCACACGTTATCTGTGTAGCTTGGAGTGACCGCCATAGGAGGTGCTCACATGGATTCAGCAGGCAGGGATGGCGACAGGGTTCCGCAGCGCAGCTCCACCCCGCATCGCCATTCAAGGCGCTTCCGCCGT
>JBBQMX010000200.1:0-4908 GCA_038329375.1 Pseudomonadales bacterium
CTGATTCTCATACATTTCCATTCTGAAGGCGTAAACCTGGCCTTCCTGCAAGTTGATAATGCCGGAGGTATGATTTGTCGGCGCAAAATCACGCCATTCATTAATAATCGGTGTGCTCAGATTATTGACCCACAACCTGACGCCGTCATCGGTGCGAGTCCTGAACTGATAGGCACCACTGACAGGGGGCACAATAAAACCACTCCACCTGACCGAGAAGCGATCATTGTTGATTGTCCCCGGCACCGGACTGCCGTTGCCCCAGTCATTGTTGATCTGGCTGGTGTTCTGTTGCAGCACCGCCGGGCCACTGAGAGTCCGGTTATTCCAGTAACTGGTGGTCAGGCCGGAGGCTCCGGCTGCGAATTCCACGCTGGCGGGGTTGGGCGCCATGACGGCACCCCCCGTATCCTGAACGTCAGTCGCCGTTATGCGATAGGTTTCATCATTTTCAAGAAACTGGTCCAGTTCAAGCAGAACGGAATAACCACCAGGTTCCAGAGTGGCCGCATTCACCTGAATAACCTCCCCGGTGGCCACGCGCTCGACACTATAAAACCCAGGTGTACCGGCGGATGCCGGATTCAGCGGCCGGCTGCGGCTGGTCTGGGAGAACTTGACACTGACCAGATCGGAGGTGCCACAAACGCCGGTAGCGGATTCCAGCAACGGCGCTGCCACCGGCAGGCACGCAAACAGATTTTGCCCGGGAACAACTTCAAAGCCGTTCTGGCCCGGGCGCTCCCAGGACAGCCTGGCCGAGGCCTGGCCGCCGTTTTCATAGAACTGCATACGAATACCGTAACGGCGGCCGGCCTCAAGGAAAATGTCATCCGTGGTGCTGTCCGCCGCTGACCGGTCATTCCAGCTATTGATGTCCGCATCGGCAACCGGTCGGTCGACGTCTCCGATCCACAAGCGCACGCCGTCATCGGTCCGGGCCCGAAACCGGTAGGTACCGTCTTCCGGCACTTCAATAGCACCCTGCCACTGAACAGCAAAGTTGTTGTTATCAATGACGGGGTCCGGGGAACCATTCACCCAGTCAAAATCAACCTGAGGTTCAAGGCGGGTTAAGTCAGGTTCGGTAGGAAACGGGTCCTGGCGGCTATAATTGTTGTAATAGGTGGCCTCCAGACCATTTTGAAAGCAGGTGCACTGCACCACATCCGTCCAGTTCTCCCCCGCCGCTACCTGCCCCACCAGCACGCTTGCACCGTTGCTGAGGTTCTCTGTCCGGAATCCCAGTTCCGACACCTCTGTTACCGGGGTGGCGGGACTGCCCGCTATTTGAGCTGAAGGTGTTGGCGGCGGACTATCCGTGCATTGGGGATCGACCCAGAGCCGGCCCTGATTAAAAAAGCCAGCATTACTTTTCTCGAATTCCGCAACCACCAGATAGGTTTGGCCGGGCTGAAAGTCCGTTGAGTAGCTGGCATTGGTATCGAGCCGGACAAACAGATCGCGGTCTCCGCCGCCGCCCTCGTTAACTTTGATACCGAACTGCGGAGACTGCCCAAAACCCGGATTCTGTACCCAGAAACCCAGAAAGTCATCGTCGCCAGGTGTGCCCTCGAACCGGACCAGCATGCTCATGAATAACCGGTCACCAGCGAATGCACTGGTCAATGACCGTGATACGATGGAGCTATTATTCTGAGTCAGCGACAAGGTGCGTTCGGAGCGGATACTGAGCCCGTTTGAAGCCTGGAAAATCAACGGTTCTGCACTGGTGTCGATGACACTCTGACCACCAGCCCCTTGCCATGGACTACCCCAGTTGATGCCGCCGTCTTCACCATCGAGAGAACCTGTCGGGTACGACACAAAATCATCAAATACGGGTAACGGCAAGCCCGCATCGCAGGCCCTTATCTGAGCTTGTAATGCCTGAAAGTCGGCAGATGACAAAACCGAATCGTGAAGCCGGAGTTCATCCAGAACGCCGTCAAAAAACTGGGTAGGGTTGCCGCTGCCGAAACGGGTACCACCGAACAACAGGTCACCGGTTAACGGTTTATTGTCGTAGTTGCCCCCGTTCCCGCCAAAAAACGGATTCCAGGATCCTGTATCCTGGCCCAACAAGGTGCCACTCTCGTTGTAGAGATAGATACGCGCTGTTAGCCGGTTGCCCCCCGCCCGCTCTGCGGTTATGCCAAAAAAGTACCATTGGCCAGCTGCGATGGTCTGGTTAAGTGTCAGACTTTCAGGCCCTCCGTTAGCATTCCAGAAAGTCACCCGAAGCCGCTGATTGACGATAGCAACCCGATACTCCTGAGTTGAGCCGCCTTCACCTTTATGAATCAGTGTACGGGTGTTATCGGTTGCCTCGGGCCGGAACCAGCCACTAAGCGACATGGCTTCGTTTTGGGCAAGCGGCGAAAGAGCGTTTGCATCCGGAATCTCGACGAAATGCTGCGCATCTACGTAGGCATTATTTTGCTCAGGAATATTGAAGCCTTGCCCACGAAACTGGCCGCCACGACAGATTTGTGCCTGAATGGTGTTGGGAACTGAATTAGAACTTCCTGCTGTTCGTGCCCTGCCATTAAGGTTACCGGCGCTGTCCAATACCTCACCGACCGCTCCCGCCCAAGCGGACTCATCCATGCGCCATTCGCTCACCAGCGCTGCCGAGACAGAACCAGCCCCGGCAAACAGAAGCGCAATAAAAAGACTGCAGATTTTCCACATGACACTTAACGAATTCATCTTACCCGTACCTCTATGTCACGCACTGCCCGGTCTGCCCCGGCACCGCATTGGCCACTGCTGCTGATGGTAAAGACGATGTTGCCACCGGAACCCCCGGTATTGGCCGGGACGCTCTCACAGCTGAGCTCGGCGCTGCAACCGGTCAGCCCTGTTGCACTGAAGCTTACCGGGCTGACCAGCACGCCACAGCTGTTGCCATCCAGCACGTTCCTTACCGCCAGTTGGGCGCCGCTCTCCGCTGCGTAAAACGCGCGCTGAGACTGTATCTGCAGGCTCACGGAGTTACTGGCACTCTGCTGTAACTGGGCCATTCCCACCACTAACAACGCCAGCACGGTGATGATAAAAAGCGCTATCGGCAACCCGGCGCCTTGCTGTTTTCTTGCCAGCAGATCAGGGCACATTGCGGATCTGCACCTCCTGGCTGATATTCAGGGTTTCACCGGATTGTGAATCCACCAGGGCAAAAGAGAGCTCAACAACCGCCGACCGTTGCAACGTTGGCGGTGTCACACTGAAATTCACAGAGCCGGTCACCAGATCAGCTGCCAGCAATTCTCTGCCGGGAAAGCCGGTGGGCAGGCCAGACGCAACCGAGTTGTTAATGCCGTAATTCCGGTAACGATATAGGAACCGTCCTTGCTGGCAGTAGGTGACCGGATCGCCAACGATAAAGAACCGTTGCTCCGGTGACCGTGCGGTAAAACGGTGAGGGCTATTGAGAGTCACGGTGTCAGAGCCTGCTGGCAAACTCGCAGTGGGCGAGATGGGACCCGGGCTGGCAGGGCTGTAGACATCTCCCGAATAACCATAAACAACGACCCGACCCGCAGCGGACTGCCCGGCTGGCAAGGGCACCGCCTCAAACGTCACCGGATTACTTCCCCTTGGTAAGTCGATATAGACCGAGGCCGCGCGAACCGGAAACCACTCGATGCAGCGCCCGTCTGTGGTAGTCCGGACCGAGGTCGGCAAGGCGTTTCGCAAAGCGCGGGAAATCTGCTCGGAAATCACCACACCGGCAAGGGCACGTTGCTGCCTGGCGGCGGTATCAATCGCGCCTTGAGTGGAAAAACTGACAAACTGAACTGATATGGTCGCGACAATAGCCAGCAGCACGATCACGATTACCAGTTCAATTAGGGTGAATCCGCGCTGGATACTCATCAGAAATTCACCCGGTAGGCGGAGAAAATGAAACCCTGACCGCCAGGTGCCGTTATCGTCAGGTCGATCCGTTTGGCCTCCGGGTCCGCAAGTCCAATGTCACTGCCTGCGCAGCTTACCGAGACCAATACCCGAAAGCTGCCGTAACCCTGATTGATGCTCCCGGTCACGCTTTCGGGAACCTCGTCCAGGCCATTGTAATCATCAACATCGTCGTAATTGGCCCGGCTCTGGCCGTCATCGCCAATATTGCAGCTTCCGGAATACCTCGGGAAGCCGCCCTGAGGTGTGGTCTGATCGTATTTTTTTGTGATGATTTCATCCATATAGAGCTGTGCCAGCTCCACCGCCCGGGTCTGGTTGAGCGGGTCGGCGCTGCGCCCTGTAATCAGTGCAAACGCGCCCACCACACCCGCTATCGCGATACTGATGATGACGATGGTTATGACCAGCTCCACCAGCGTTGCGCCCCTTGCACGACGTTTCATTATCATGGCTGGCAGGTTCCGGCATACACCGCACCCAGAGAGCTCAGGCACACGATATAGGTACTGTCACCGGAGAAGGTGAACTCGGCATTGCCAGAGGTATCCGGAGAGCCGTTTGAATTGAAGGTTATGGGAAATGAAACGCCCGGAGAGGAGAGACAGGTGCCCGCCCGGGCAATACGGAACACCTGGACGGTGGCCCCGCTATCCCGGATAGCGAAGACGAAATCATCCGCCGCCTGGGTCACGGTCAACGCATTGGCTCCATTACCCGCCAGCCCCGCCTGTTGCGCCAGTAACACCGATGACGCCAGTTGCTGCTGAGCTAACAGGGGGCTAAAGGCAGAGCGGCCTGCAAACAGGCCGATCCCGAGCGCTGACAGGATGCCGATGAGAACTAGCACCATAATCAGTTCTACCAGGGTGAAGCCTGATGACAACGAGGCGGTCTTTATTGTCATACCCCTCTCCCGTATTCCCGGCCGCCCATGAAACGTCAAAACGTAGGTCGGATTACGCTTTCGCAAATCCGATCTAC
>JBBQMX010000201.1:0-4893 GCA_038329375.1 Pseudomonadales bacterium
AGCGGGACTATCTGTATCGCGACAGCCGGTTTATCAAAGCCACCGAAAAAGCCAAAGCACTGATCGAGGCACTCCCGGAAGCAATACATCAGCCGGACATGACCGCCCTGTGGGAAGCCACGCTGGAAAGCATCCGTCAGGGTGAGGCTGACCCGCGCCATTTCATCGACAGCCTCAAGGAGCAAATCTCCGGGTTTCTCAGAAAGGCCCAGGAGCGCCCTCTCGCGCCCGCCCAAACCGAACCCGGGATCCATTGCCCGAAATGCAGGGCGCCCATGCGGCAACGAAACGGCAAATTTGGCGTTTTTCTCGCCTGCACCCGGTTCCCGGATTGCAAAGGCACCCGGCCCATTGACGATGGCGCGCAAACCGACGGCACCAACCACAAGCCCGTACCCTGCCCCCACTGCTACTCCCCACTGGTGCGGAGAAAGAGTAAAAAAGGCTGGTTCTGGGGCTGCAGTAATTACCCGGGCTGCCGACAAATAGTGGGTGACAAGAACGGCCAGCCCGCTCTTTAAATCAACACCTGTGTAAGAGTTTGAAAATCATGGGTTCAGCACCATGATTCGTTACGCAAGGCTACATAACAACACTGACCCCGGCTTACCGTTTTGTCACAATGCGCTTCGTGCTCAAACAAAAGCCTTGAGCTTTCTGTGGCTATCGCTACCGGAGCCGACCCAGGGTTTCAGGAGAACTAATATGCGTATCGCACTGCTGGAAGATGAGCTGGAACAGGCCCGTCACATTCAACTGATACTGGCCGAACCCGGTCATCAATGTGACAGTTTCCAGACCGGCCAGTCATTGCTCAGCGCCGTGCAGCATCGCAGCTATGATTTACTGATCCTGGACTGGCAAATCCCGGACATGACGGGCATTGACGTTTTGCGTTCTGTGCGCGCCCAGCTCAACTGGCCCATCCCCGTGGTATTCCTGACCCAGCGCGACAGCGAGCAGGATATCGTGCAGGCGCTGGACGCCGGCGCTGATGACTTTCTTGCCAAGCCCGCCCGGCCCGCCGAATTGCTGGCACGAATCAAAGCCCTGGCACGACGTATCAACCCTGAAAATGAAAAAGCGCTGCTGAATTTCGGGCCGTTCCAGATTGATACCCAACAGCGCATCATCAGTCTGCACGGCGAGGTGGTGACACTTACTGACAAAGATTTTGAGCTGTCACTTTTCCTGTTCCAGAACCAGGGCCGACTGCTGACCCGGGAAATGCTGCTTGAACGGGTCTGGGGCGTAACCTGCGATATCAACACCCGCACCGTGGATACCCATATGAGTCGTCTAAGGAGGCGTCTTGGCCTGAATCCGGAAAACGGCTTCCGTATCAAAACCATTTATCAGAGGGGTTACCGGCTCGAAGCCATGTTGGTCAATACATCGGCAGACCCGGAAATGGCCGAAGCCCATTAATTCAATGAACCTGTATAGCGTCAGTTTCCCCGGATTTGCCCGCCATTGCCGGATAATTATCTCCGTTTGCCTCGCCTTGTGGACTTGCCTGACAGCAACCTCCGTTCTAGCGGAACTTCCTGTTGCGCTGGGATCACAGGGAGCACTGACGCAATCGGACTCATCGTCTACGCCAGAGTGGCGCTACCGTCTGCAACCGGATGAACGCTTCGAACAGGCGGCGAAAGAGCTTTTGGAACACGGTCGGAATGCTCTGCAACTGGCAACCTACAACCGCATCTCCGATATCCGGACGGTCAGGGCTGGCGATGCCATTCGTATTCCCTTGCACTGGCTAAAACGCCAACCCGAGCCAGCCACCGTGATGGCTGTCACCGGCCAGGGACAAGTGCGAGTGATGAGCTCGGGTTATCGGGTGCCACTACAAGCTCAGATGCTGTTACAGGTTGGGGACGAAATCACCACCCAGAGCGGTTCGGCTACCATCCGCCTGGCCGACGGTTCACTGCTGAGGATTGAGGCGAACTCCCACCTGATCTTCAACCAACTTACACAATTCGGACGCACAGGCATGGTGGATACACGCCTCAGGCTCGAGCGCGGTGAGGTCAGTACGAACGTGGAACCCTTGGTTGAAGGCGGTTCGCGCTTTGAGATAGAAACCCCCTCGGCCGTTGCAGCGGTCCGGGGCACTGCGTTTGCTCTTCAGAGCGCACCCGGCATTACCCAACTGCAAGTGACCGAGGGCGTTGTTGCGTTTGGTCCGAGAGGTAAAACACGCAGTATTCCCGCAGGCTATAGCGCAACCGTCAATACCATGGCCGGCAGCCCGGTAGAGATTCGTCGACTGCCGCCTGTCCCGGAAACCACACCATTGCCCGACAGCATTAAACGCCTCCCCATTAAACTCGGCTGGGTACCTAACGGAGCGCCGCTGCATCAACTCGACATCTTCGATGCGGAAACCGGCCACCGGGTAACTCGATCCCAGACATCTGATCCAGACTTTGCCCTCAACTACCTGGACAACGGCCGCTACGAAATACAGGTGGCCGCGCTCTCCACTCGCGGTGTGGCAGGCATTCCCAGCAGTCAGATAGTTGATATAGAATTACAGGCTTTGGCTGCTACCAATCTCTCACCAGGGCCCGCCGCCAAAGTGGATAATGATATGCCCGAGTTCAGCTGGCAGTATCGTGGCGAAAACGAAGTCGGGCGAATAGAGATTGCTGAAAACGATACCTTTTCCGAGTTGGTCGCCACCAGTGAGTGGGCTCCCGATCAAAGCGCCCTTCCCTCACGGCCTTTAAGTCCAGGCCAGTATTACTGGCGAGTTGTCACTGAGGCCGGGGGCAATTCCGTTGCCACCAGCGAGCCTCACACGTTCATCGTCAACGGCACTTTGCCACCGGTTAATATCATCAATATCAACTATATTGACAGTCAGGTACGCATCTTCTGGCAACAGGTAAGTACAGCCAGCGACTATTTGCTGCAACTGTCGGAAGATCCGAATTTCGAGAAGATTGTTAAAGAGGCCAACGTTAACGATACCACCGCAGCCTTGCGTCTGATTCCCGGTAGACGTTACTTTGTTCGGCTTAAAGCACTTTCTGACGGCCCCCTTGCCAGCCGCTGGGGACCTGGCAGGGAGTTGTTCATCGAATAATCCGGTCTTTTACAATAGTAAAGCAGGGCTCATGACGCGGGATTGGCTACCACTGAAACACACATCCTGGACCCTCGCCCTGCCTCTGGCTGCAGTGCTTCTGCTCCTGCAGGCAACGTCTCTCCCCGAGCGCGTCGACTTGTGGCTTTACGATAGCCTGATCACCGCTTACCCTGGCACCCTATCTGACGACGTCGTACTTGTTGCCATCGACGAACGCAGCCTGGAAGACCTGGGTCGTTGGCCCTGGCCGCGAACTATGCACGCTGAACTGGTCCGGAAACTCGATCAGGCTGGCGCCCGCACTATTGTTTACGACGTGCTTTTCCCCGAATCTTCAGCCGAAGATGCGGAACTTGCATCAGCCCTGGCCGCGCATGGCAACACCGTCTTGCCCATGCACCTGTCCTCCTCCATTGAAGGCGGTTTGGCGGTTGAACAATTACCAGTGCCGCTGCTCCTTCAGTCAGCAGTCGCCATCGGCCATGCCCACCTGGAACTGGATGCTGACGGTTTGGCCCGCGGCCTTTACCTGTTCAAAGGCTCAGGGCAAAAACCCTGGCCCAGTCTTTCCTCGGCCGCCGCCGCGGCATCAGGATTTGATTCGTACAGCGATATTCGCCACGACTTTGTTACGGTACCGCCGACAACCCGTTCCCACGCCATACCCACCTACGCTTTTGTTGACGTATTGACAGCCCTCGCTGCCCCCGAGGTGTTTCGTGGAAAAACGGTCTTCGTCGGAGCCATCGCGGCAGGATTAGGCGATACCCTGCCAACGCCGTTTTCGAGCCTCACAGACCCGATGTCCGGCGTGGAATTTCACGCCAACGGGTATTCAGCGCTGGTTCAAGGCAATCTTATCCGGCCTCTCGACGGCGTTGTCAACTGGCTATTGCCCTTAGCGGTCATCCTGCTGTCAGCCTACCTGATGCCTCGCCTCAGGCCTGCCGGAACCTTGGTGCTATGCGGCGGAGTTCTGGTTGCGATAGCCCTGACATTTAGTGCATTGCTGATCTGGATGCAGCTGTGGCTGCCGGTTGCGAACGCCTTGATGGTTCCCCTGATGGCGTTCCCGCTATGGAGCGCAAGGCGCCTGACGATGACCAATCGCTTTCTCAACCGGCAACTGGATGAACTTGGCCGTGGTCATCAGCTACATCTGCCCGAGCCTTCCCAGCGCAACCCGATGCAACTATTGGAACATTTGAGCACCCTGCTGGAAGCCAATGGCTTTTGGCTCTCTGTTGACGATGAGGTATTAGCTGCGCGTCAACTTACCGAGGCTGATCTACCAGCGGCACTGGTGCCAGGCCACTGGATGCACCTTGATAGTCAGAGTTGGCTAAGATTTTCACGCGGACAACGCATTTACCACCTGGGCCTGATGTTACCGGCAAGCCTGACCAGAGAAGCTAACCGGCGTTATTTGCAACGGCTCTCGCTGGATGTCACGCCCGGCAAAACCAACGCTCTCACTAATCGGGAAAATATTTCAGCCCGTATTGAACGCGTGAGGCTCGCCACCGAGCGCCTGCACAGCATGCAAGCCTTTATCGGTCGCAGCTTTGAGAAAATGCCGAACGGTATCGTGGTGACCGACTCTCTGGGCATCATCCAGTTCGTCAACGGGCATATAGAAGAATGGTTTGGGGAGCCCAGGCCCAGTCTGATCGGCATGTCTCTTGTACGCCTGCTTCATGGCCACGACCCCCGCGAATCCCCGGCCTGGCCCGAAACCGTGGCTGACACACTGACACTGTCCCAAAGCCGGACTGTTGACCTGCAAGTAAGGG
>JBBQMX010000202.1:0-4890 GCA_038329375.1 Pseudomonadales bacterium
GCAAACGGATTTTCTGACCGGCCTGGCAAATCGTGCACGTTTCAAGGACATTTTCGAGCGCGAGAGACACCGCGCTTTAAGGGAGAAGCTCGCACTGACACTGCTGGTCATTGACCTGGATTACTTCAAGCAAGTGAATGATCAATACGGCCATGAAGCCGGCGACAAAGCCCTGGTCTATGTAGCCAAGCTGCTGCAAAAACGGCTACGGGCAACGGACTTGGCCTGTCGGCTGGGCGGTGAGGAATTTGGCGTCATTCTGGTAGATACCCAGGGGCTTCGTGCAGTTCAGGTGGCGGAAGAGCTCAGGGCAGCCCTTGAAACCATCCCCTTTGTTATCGGAAGCGATTCCATCGCCTTGACCATGAGTATTGGTGTGGCCGAATTCGGGCCGGATGGAAACGAACTCAAAGCACTGCTTTCAGTTGCCGACCACCGGCTCTATCAAGGCAAAGCCGAAGGCCGCAACCGCGTCATCTGGCGCCCCGCCAGCCAGCAGGAACTCGCCTTTAGCAGCGCTCCAACAGCGAAGGCTTCCTGACCCCAGGGCTCGCAGAATAACTAGTTCAGAGAGACCGCTCCAAGTGTCGCCAGACGGTCACCCTGCTCATTCAGCAAGGTCATCCGGTCGCCCTCAATAACAAGGTCCGCAGTATTCTTCATAGCGACCAGCATCGGCCCTTCAGTGATGTCTCCGGAGCATGCCATGCGAGTTGACGCCATGGCCAGAAAACCTATCTTGCCGTCGTTGACACCGTACTTGCCCATTAGACTATTGCACCCGGTATGCCCCACCACCTGGCCGTCATCGCGGAAAATCAGATGGGCTTCCTGTTGATTGTGCTGAACACGAACTTCTTCGTCACCAATTTCCAGCAACTTCCAGTAAGTATTGGTCAAGCTGGCTTCAGGAACGGGCGATGATGTTTCCGGAGCCGAAACGCAACCGCTGATAACGACCAGGCTGATCAGCAAGACTAACCACAAGTGAATCCGTTCTTTTTCCACGGGCATTACTCCCTTACTCAAAATAGGACGCGTTCCGCATACCATTGCTCGATAGTCTGCCACATGGGCATCACAGGACAAAAGCGCAACCGACACCATGACCATCTGCGCATGGGCTCTCAGTGATCCCTCCAGCCTGTAATCATCGTATCAAGGGCTGTAACCAACCACTGACCGGCCAGCACCATGCAAATCCCTGATTATAACGAGCAACTCAACGACACCGACCTCTCAAGGGTCATTGAAATGGCCTGGGAAGACCGCACCCCGTTTGAAGCCATCGAAACACTGTACGGTCTTGATGAAAAAGCCGTTATAAAACTGATGCGCCGCGAACTAAAACCCGGCGGTTTCCGCCTTTGGCGCAAGCGAGTCAGTGGCCGTACAACCAAGCATAGGGCTTTGCGAGCGCCAGGCGTGATACGCGGGTACTGCCCAACCCAGTACAAAGCCCGTTCGCGATGAACTGGCCACCTCTGAAGCACCAATAAAAAGCACACGCTCTCAGTATGCACCGTTATAGTGCTATTTTTATTAACTGGCTGGTCAATTAATAGCCAGACTTTATTGCCTGCCCATGTAACGCCCCATCAGCATGCATGTTGCCCGATTATGGAACATCTCTTGCTTAAACTGCACTCTAACAATGCATAAAGCCGCCACACATTAGCGGCCACTACCCAGGAGTGATTAGCCCGTGGACATCACGAGTGCAGTACAAACCTTGACCGAAAGCGCCAACACGCTGTTTATCCTGATCGGTGCCATTATGGTGCTCGCCATGCACGCGGGCTTTGCCTTCCTCGAAGTGGGCACCGTTCGGCATAAAAATCAGGTCAATGCGCTGGTAAAAATCATTACCGATTTTGGCGTATCCGCCATCGCCTATTTCTTTGTGGGCTATTACATCGCCTACGGGGGGCATTTCCTCAGCGGTGCAGAAACCCTCTCTACCAGCCAGGGCTATGAACTTGTCAAGTTCTTCTTTTTGCTGACCTTTGCTGCCGCAATCCCGGCCATTGTGTCCGGCGGCATTGCGGAACGTGCGAAGTTCTACCCGATGCTGATTGCCTCGGCGCTGATCGTCGCCCTGGTTTACCCGTTTTTCGAGGGCATGATCTGGAACGGCAACTACGGCTTCCAGTCCTGGCTGGAGGCCCAGTTTGGGGCAGCTTTCCATGACTTTGCGGGCTCTGTTGTGGTGCATGGCGTCGGCGGCTGGATTGCATTGGCCGCAGTGCTGCTACTGGGGGCCCGCAAAGGCCGCTACCGCAATGGCAAAGTGGTTGCGTTTGCCCCATCAAGCATCCCGTTTCTGGCTCTCGGTGCCTGGATTCTGACCGTTGGCTGGTTCGGTTTTAACGTGATGTCTGCTCAGACACTGGACGGCATCAGTGGCCTGGTGGCGGTTAATAGCCTGATGGCCATGGTGGGCGGCTTACTGGTTGCCATGCTCGCGGGCCGCAACGACCCGGGCTTTATCCATAATGGTCCGCTGGCCGGGCTGGTTGCCGTCTGTGCAGGCTCCGATCTTATGCACCCAGTTGGTGCCCTGATCGCAGGTGGCATTGCAGGAGCCATTTTCGTCTACCTGTTCGAGTGGGCCCAGAACAAGATTGAGCGCCTGGACGACGTGCTGGGCGTCTGGCCGCTGCATGGTATGTGCGGGGTTTGGGGCGGTATCGCGGCTGGCATCTTCGGCCAGTCTTCACTGGGTGGTCTCGGCGGCGTCAGCCTGATGTCCCAACTGATTGGTTCAGCTGCCGGGATCGTTGTTGCTTTCGGTGGCGGCCTGGTCGTGTATGGCATTGTCAAAGCCATTTCAGGGCTACGGCTGAGCGAAGAGGAAGAATTCAACGGTGCGGATGTCAGCATTCACCGTATCGGTGCTACTTCTATGGAATAACAATACGTCAGCCAGCCTCAATCGGGGCTGGCGCCCACAGCTAAGCCCACACTATAGAGCAGCAGAGTAGCCCGAAAGCGCAGTTTGCACCGGACCAGGCTGTATCCGTGACCCGGCATCAAATTGCTCTACAATGCTTTGGATAATTACGGCTTTTACAGATCAAGGGAAAAACTGTGCATACAGGCGGCATCAACCTACAGCGTGAATGGCAGGCATTCTGGCTGGCGCTGGGGTTTCTCACCCGCGTCCCTATGCTGGCAACAATCGATTACTCCCAGTCACTGATGAATCAGAGCAGCGTTTACTTTCCCCTCATCGGTCTGCTCCTTGGCGTCACCTACGCAGGTCTGTTTTACTTGCTCGACCTGTTTTTCGACCCATTGACCTGCGTCCTGTTGGTGATGTGCTTTCATCTCTGGATCACCGGAGCGTTCCACGAAGATGGCCTCGCCGATAGTCTCGACGCTCTGGGTGGAGGCTATACCATCGAGGCGAGGCTGCGGATCATGAAAGACAGCCGCATTGGCACCTATGGGACAGTCGCGCTGGTGATGGCGTTGGGGCTCAAAGCGGCCTTGCTGCTGGATATTGACCAGACTTGGCTGGCACTGCTGATTGCTCCCTGCGCCGCTCGCCTGACACCCCTGCTGCTGATGTATTCTATGGTCTATGTCACTGACCCTGACACAAGCAGGAGCAAACCCGTTGCCGAGGGGTTCTCTGGCGCCCGGCTGCTGTTAGCGTCAGCCTTCGTACTAGGCTCAAGCCTGTTACTGTGGCCTTGGTGGCCGCTACTGGCGGCGCCCATTCTGATCGCAGTGGCAGTGGTTGCCTGGTGCTGGGGCCGTAATCTGAAACTAGCGCTTGGCGGTTATACCGGCGATACCCTAGGAGCCAGTGTGGTGTTTACCGAATTGGTGCTGCTGCTTTTAATGGCATTTGCCTGAGCCAGCGAGATTTTGCATGTTGCTACTGTCCGGCCCGATAGCCAGTCCGGACAATTAGGGCGCCAAGCCTGAAACTATGGTCTACAGACTTTCAGGGCGCACACAACTACGGTGAGGAAGGCAGTCCAACCTAAAACCCGACAAGGAAAGGGAGCGAACACCATGCTCATAAACCGTTTTTTCAGATTCTTCACGGTCTTCGGGCTGCTGGTAATGGCTGGCTATACCCAGGCAGAGCCGCTAACTGATGCTCAGATACGAAATTTTATCGACTCCATGGGCGAGATGCAGACGCTGGCGGAGAAGCACGATGACGCGCTTTTGGCCGAGCTCGAAAATGAATCGAAAGGCATGCAGGGCCAGGACTGGAGCCGGATTTTTTCAAGTTCGCTGGAGCAAGCAAAAGGCACCGGTATCTACAACGATATCGAGGACATCGCCAAGGCCAATGGCTTCGATAATGCTGAAGAATATGGTCGGGTCGGCGACAAAGTGTTTCACGCCATGATGGCCTCCGAGATGGGCGGCAAAGCGACAGAAATGCAGGCCGAAATGGCCAGGGCGATGGAAGAGATTGAGCGCAACCCGAACATGAGCGCAACCCAGAAAAAACAGATGCAGGACATGATGCGCGGCTCGATGGGCATGATGGAATCTGTCACAGACGCGCCGGAGGCTGACATACGTGCATTACGCCCGCACATGAACGAACTGCGAAGAGTCATGGAACACAACAATGGTGTACAGTAGCCCCGGTCTCAGACATAAGTCGACCATAGCCGCATTTTAGTTCATTTCATGAACTGGTCGTGATAGCTTCAGGATCCAGAATTGGCTGCCTGGCAGTCGCATTGGAAGATTCTCCGCGATTGTCCGGCTTCCGATATAATAAAATAAAAGACAGGAACGCCTACAAATGAAAATTCGTTCACTAATAAAATCCACAGCAGCGCTGGCACTAACGGCTTTGCTGACGAGTACCCAGGCCTTTGCCCAGGAGAGCTTTACACTAAGACTGGCCGAGAC
>JBBQMX010000203.1:0-4889 GCA_038329375.1 Pseudomonadales bacterium
CGGCAATCATTCTGACCTGCTGTTCAACCCGGTCGGATCGTTGCTGTATTTCACCCAGTTTCTCCCCAACCTGCTCCACCGAGACCAGCCCGGCGTCAATGCTTTCGACAAGGTGCTCGATCTGTGCCATAACGGCCCCAGTGTCGGAACGAATGGCCTGAAGGGTATCGGCGACTTCGTGAGTGGCGGAGGCTGTGCGACCGGCCAACTTTCTTACCTCGTCCGCTACTACGGCAAAACCCCTGCCCTGCTCACCTGCCCTGGCGGCTTCGATGGCCGCATTCAAAGCCAGCAGGTTGGTTTGCTCAGCAATGCCCTGAATAGCGGTGGTCACACCCTGGATTTTTTCTGATTTCTGATTAAGGGTCTGGATCAATTCCAGAGAGGCCGAAGACTGCTGATGTACTTCACGGATGCGCTGTATCGACCGGGTCAGGGCAATGCGACCGTCAGCACTGACAACACTGGCGTCATGGGCGGTTTCTGCGGCTTCAGACGCCTGCTCAGCCGAACGTTTAACGGTATCGGTAATCTGACCGGCATAGTCTGCCATCTGCCCGGTTTCCTCAACCTGGCGATCAAGGCGGGTTTTCAGGTGGTCGGCCGCAAACGACACCTCAGCGGCTGAAATAGCATTGGCATCCGCACCGGAAGACAGAGTTCCAAAGATGGCGCGGCCAGAGCTTGCCTCTTGAATCAGCTTTGGACACAAACGTGGCAATATCTCGAGCTCGTCATGTCGCTCTTCATCCACCCGACGCAGATCCCGCTTGAGCGGTCCCAACACAAAAAGGCCGCTCACAGCCAAGGCGCCAGCACCAACGATATAAGCCAGCAGTATTGACACCAATGGAGCCTGTAAAAGCGCAGCCAATGCCATCACCGCAGCCAGGGTTACCCCCAGCACTCCTACGGACCTGAGAGCTATTCTCCGCGTAATCAGTGACATCCTTCCACCCCCTGTATTATTTTTCTTTTTTTGACTCATGATTCCGGTCGGAATTTTTCTTATTTAGTGGTTATGCTGGCTATGAAGCTTTATTCATAGCCAGCATAACCACTTTGCAGCCTAATCAATTATCGGCCGGAACTATCTGATACTTTAATGGGAATGCCCAAGCGGAAAGTTATTTTTACAAATCTTTTCAAACAAGAGCCAAGTGCGGGGAATAAAAAATGCCCAGCAAGGCCGGGCATATAGAGGTTTTAGCGAAATCAGGCGCCGACGACACCTCCGTCATCCTTCGTTACGATGACTGTAGCATCTCTGGGACGGTCCTCCGCCGCGTTCGGCCAGTTTCCGGCCGGATGCTGGATGTTGACGAACATGGTTTTTGTATCCGGTGTCGATATGACCCCGGTCACTTCACAACCCTGAGGTCCGACAAAGAATCGCTTGATTTCACGGGTAACCGGATTGGCAGCCAGCATCATATTATTCTGGTACGGAGCGGCGTCGCTGCCATCTGTCTGGATCCACAGGCGTCCGTTGTAATCAAACCACAGGCCGTCGGGGCTGTTGAAGATATTGGTATCATCCAGGGTAACCACTGCTTCACCGTCGACCACGGTTTCGGTTCCCTGTTCACCGGCGAACACAAAAATGTCCCAGTCGAAGCCGGTCGCTGTGTGATCGTTGCCCGCTTCCATCCAGCGGATAATATGCCCCGTGGCGTTTTCAACAATCGGGTTCGCAGCATTAACGTCTTCAAAGCCATCTTTTCCACGGTTGCTGTTGTTGGTCAGCGTGAAGTAAACCTCTCCGGTGTTCGGATCAACGGCGCCCCACTCCGGGCGGTCCATCGTCGTAGCGCCTGCGATATCAGCGGCCAGACGGGTATTCACCAGAACGTCGGCCTGATTCTCGAAACCGTCAAACTGGATATCGCCAACCATGGTGCCCTGAGCAGCTGCAACCTTGCTGGCAAACTCTGCGTCTTCCAGGTCCAGTGCCAGCCAGTCACCTGAGCCGTCTTCGTTGAATCGGGCGACGTACAGCGTACCCTCATCCAGCAGGTAGCCACCCGCCGTTGCGGCATGATATGGCTTGGAAGAGACAAACTTGTAGATGTATTCGAAACGGGAGTCATCACAGTAGTAGCAAACCACCGGTTGGCCTTGTTTAGTGGGTGCAAAGATTACACCTTCATGGCCAAAACGGCCCAGAGCCGTCCGTTTCTGGGGTTTGCTCTCGGGGGTGAAAGGATCAATCTCAACCATGTAGCCGTAGGTGTTCGCCTCGTTACGATAATCCTCGGCTGCGGAAGCGCCGGTGGTTGATACGTTGAAACGCATGTATTCATCGGCACTCGTATCGGCCAACTCCCAGTCATAACGAGAGCTGTCATTAACACCATGTCGAACGTATTCACGGGGGCGCTGAGCATCGGCGGTGGCAAAGTAGCCATGCCAGTTCTCCTCCGCCGTAAGGTATGTTCCCCATGGCGTCGGGCCCATCGCGCAGTTATTCAGGGTACCGCGGGTTTCGGTCGCATTCGGGCTATAGGTGGTGATCAGCTTGCTGTAGCCACGAACCGGGCCACGAATATCCATTTCACTGTTGCCGGTGATGCGACGGTTAAATGGGCTGCCAAAAACGATATCCCAGGTACCGTTGCTGTCACGCATGATGTGAATCACGGAAACACCGTGAGCTGCAATTTCCTTGCGAACCTCGTCCGCCGGACGAACGCCGCCGTTATCAACAGCTTTAGTCGGGCCGTTAGCATGCAACGCACTCTGGTTGATGTATTCGTGGTTCATTACCAACAGGCCTTCGGTGGAACTGTTGCCACCGGCCTTCTGGTCAATCGGAAAAAAGTGCACACCGTCGTGATGCATGCCGACCTGGTTTTCCTGGTCTTCACCGGTGTTGGTGCCATCGGCTCGATATTCCGGATAGCTGCCAGTAATGGGCGTTCCCCAGGGTACAAAGGTTTCAGTAGAGTAGCCTTCCGGAACAACAACGCGGTTTTCAGTGGAAACCGCTACAGCCTTGAATCCAAGCTCTGTACTGGCCTGGACGTCACCACTGGTGCTGGTGCTGTCGTTGTCGTCGTCACTGTCAGAACAACCGATGAGGCCCATCCCCATGACACTTGCCAGAGCAGCGCCAACACTGCCCTTCATCAAAGTGCGCCGCTGCATCCTTGCGCTTAGCACCGATGCAAAGGAAGTATTGCCAGAATGATTTACAACGGGCTCATAATTGGGATCCAGGTAATTGGGATCCAGATCTTGCTTTGCCATGATTCTGTCTCTCTCGGGTGGTTTATAGGTTCTTCCCCGAGCACAGTGTCGATGGCAAAGATGACAGATTGCAGACAGCTAGAAGTCAGTTTCTTTAACGTTTCTTTACAGTTCAAACAAAAAAGCTTAACCCATCAGGGGCAGGCTCTTCAGGCGACTAAGCGCCTTCGGGAATTCAGGTGATCGAGGTTAAGTCTGGCGCACCAAAAAAAAGCCCGCGTAAAAGCAGGCTTTCGAGCTAAAGCACCAAATTATTAATTGGTAACGTCGTCAGCGGCGTCGCCCATGGAATCACCGGCATCTTCCACTGCTTCGCCGGTTTCTTCGCCAGCGTCTTCGACATCGTCACCAACAGAATCCTGGCCGGTAGCTTCTTCGTAGGTTTCTTCTACAGAGTCACCTGCGTCATCCATCATCTCGCCAGCGTTGTCACCGGCTTCATCAAGGTCCACGCCTTCGTCGGGCTCATCGCTGCAAGCTGCCAAACCAAGAGTCATGGTAAGAGCCAGTGCACTCAGTGTTAATTTGTTCATAGGGAATCCCTTCTGTGAGGTACGTTCAACATCAATCATCAAGAGAGTAGTCTACGGCCCGACCTCGGCACTCCACAACAGACCACGGGTTACGGATATTTTAATAATGACAGTCAGTTAGGGATAGCAGAGCCATTTTGTGCGGATGTTCTCGGGGATAGTGCTTATGCGACGCCTGTTTAACCAACCCTGCAACCATTGATCATTAACATGTGATCCAGCCGTACAAGCTGCCCTCGACCCAACAACAGGAATTCTTCACCCGCCCGAGTGAAAAGATCGCGGATGACATCATGGTAATGCTGTATCTGACCAGACTCGTCCCTGAACACCACCTCAACGACATCATGGGACATTAAAACCCGGGTCAGCAGTGCGCGCGTGGCGCATTCCACAGGCTGATATCCATTACTTATGCTCATAACTGCCCCTGAACCAAACTGATGATCTACTAATCCGTGCGTTAGTAAGCGGACAGGTCGTTCCAAAACACAATGTAAATACTTCCCTGTACGCTCGTCCTCCGCCATCCATGGCTCCGTACGGTTTTGCAAAGACCTGTCCGCTTACTTTTTACTCATCAGTATCAGTCTGGCCCAAGGACCGGGGTTTCGCCAACGCTTATCGCCTGGCGAAACCTGAACTTCTCAGAACCATTCGGGCTTCATATTCAGGCAGCTGTCATCCTGGTTCCGCAGCAGCACGATGTCTTGCGCAACTGCCGGCAACTCCCAGTGGAAGAAGTATTGCGCAGCCTGCAGTTTGCCCTGATAAAAATTGCGCTCGTCGTCGGTATTGGCCGCTTCGAGGGCCTTGGCCGCCACATTGGCCTGGCGCAACCACATCCAGGCAACAGCAATGTGCCCGAACAGATGCAGGTAACAGGAGGCATTGGCAAGCACGCCATCCGGACCTTCGCTCATCAGAGTCTTGCCAAGCATCTGGGTAACCTGCACCGCCTGCTGTAGCGTTTCACTCAGCGACAGCGCCCATTGCTGACAACGGGGGGTGGTGGCTGCTTCCAGATCCACCTGCATGGCCTTCATCAACAGTTGTAGGCCATGGCTTTGGTGCTGCCAGATTTTTCGGCCCAGCAGGTCCAGCGCC
>JBBQMX010000204.1:0-4884 GCA_038329375.1 Pseudomonadales bacterium
ACGCCGGTTTTCTTTAACGGCGATGTCCCCCAAACGCAGGAATGCAATAGATGTGGGTACAACCTGGTTGGCTTCTGTCAGGTCTTCTTCAGCCTGCGTAAAGTTCTTTAGTTCGAGGGCGTTCAGGCCGCGCTGAAGGCGATAGGAGAACATTTCCGGATATAGGGAAACCGCCTTGTCGTAGTCAGCCTGGGCTTTCTTTTCGTTATCCTGCAGCCGGAAGATGTGGCCTCGCAGAGCATAGAACGAAGCCTCATCCGGCTCGATCGCAATGGCTTCATTGATTTTCTTAAGAGCGGCATCGGGCTTTTCCTCTTTAATTAGGCTCGCTGCTTCATTCTGGGCATCGTAAGCAGGTTGTATCCGTTTCAGGTAAGCAATTTTTTTCTGATAGGTTTCCCGACCACGGTAGCCGCCGGTACCAAGCTTTTGTGCAAGCTTGAGGTTTTCCTCGACACGTTTTTGCGAGGGTGGGTGAGATGCGAACAACCCCTCGACGAAACTGCTTTTGCGGCCTTCCGAAAATTTCAGAAATATTTCCTGTAATTCGACAGCAGCCTGGGGGTCATAACCGGCTTCCTTCATGTAGCGAATGCCATAGTGATCAGATTCCAGCTCATCACCCTGACTGTACTGCGCCAAAGCGATCTGACTGCCAACTGCCGCGCCGCCCATGATCATCCCCGCGAATTCGTTGTCTGAAAGCGCCAGCCCGAGCCCGGCCATACCGGCGCTCAGCAGCATGCCCTGCTGCATCCGCTGGACACTGTGGCGGGCTGCGGCGTGGACAATTTCATGGCCAAGAACCGACGCCAGCTGCGCTTCATCATCAAATTCGGCCAGCAAACCCCGATTGATCGCAATTTTGCCGGATGGAAGCGCCCACGCATTGGGAACGCTGCTATTGAGAACGACAAACTCATAGGGTAGATCGGGACGGTCGCTGACCGCCGCCAGCTTTTGGCCAACTTCGCTGACGTACAGGGTGAGCTCTGGATCCAGATAAAACTTGCCACCCTGCATGTGCTGGGTGGGCTTGTACTGTTCAGCCCCTATGCTGAGTTCCTGGCTCTCCGGGATCAGCGACAACTGTCGCTCACCCGTAACAGGGTTAACCGAACAACCGGCCAGCGTTGCCAGCAGGATTATCAAAATAAAAGCGCGAAAGCTCGGGCTGTGGTTCACAGTAAACTCCTGAAACGAATTCATGGTTTTGTTTGCATCAATCCTGTCGGCCAGAAAACCCTGGGGTTGGAATTAATTTGCTGCCGCCAACTGGCAATGACTCTATCATAGCGCGCCTTGGGCGACAGGGGGTTAAAGGAATGTCAGACATCCGTTGGTGTTGGTAGCCAATTACCACCGCCCGGGTGCATTTGCTTTTGGCCGACTGACGACTTGAAAACTTGCTTCTGAACCCCATTTACAAGGACAGCCAAACAACCCGGCCTCAGCACCACCACCAGCGAGCTGACGCCGCAAAGTTTCATAGACAGTTCCATTACAAGCAGCAGGAGAAACTCCCCGATGACGGTTGAATCACAGAAAGAAACCTTAGGCTTCCAGACCGAAGTGAAGCAACTGCTCCACCTGATGATCCATTCGCTCTATTCCAACAAGGAAATTTTCCTGCGCGAACTGATCTCCAACGCGTCCGATGCTGAAGACAAACTGCGCTTCGCTGCCCTCAAAGATGACAGCCTGTTCGAGAACGATCCGGACTTGAAAATCCGCCTGGATTACGACGAAAAGGCCAATACGGTTACTCTGACGGACAACGGCATCGGTATGAACCGGGAAGAGGTCATCCAGAACCTCGGTACTATTGCACGTTCAGGCACCGCGGAGTTCCTTGGCCAGCTTACCGGGGATCAGAAAAAAGACAGCAAACTGATTGGCCAGTTTGGTGTCGGTTTCTACTCTTCCTTTATTGTCTCCGATCGCGTTGAAGTTTATACCCGCAAGGCCGGTACACCGGCAGAAGAGGGTGTGCACTGGGATTCCAAGGGCGACGGTGAGTTCTCAATAGAGCCCGTGAGCTTTGAGCAGCGCGGTACTCAGATCGTTCTGCACCTGAAAAAAGGTGAAAGCGAGTTTGCCAACGGTTTCCGTCTGCGCAATCTGGTCAAAAAGTACTCGGACCACATCTCCTTCCCGGTGGTGATGACAGCGGAATCCGATGAGGAAGATAAAAAAGGCACGGATGAAACGGTCAACGAAGCCACGGCGCTCTGGACCTTGCCCCGTACCGAGATCAAGGACGAAGAGTACAAGGAATTTTATAAACACATCGGCCATGACTTTGAAGACCCGCTGAGCTGGTCCCACAATAAAGTCGAAGGCAAGCTGGATTACACCAGTCTGTTGTATGTACCAGCCCGGGCGCCATTTGACCTTTACAACCGGGAAGCGCCCCGGGGCCTGAAGCTCTACGTGCAGCGCGTCTTTATCATGGACGATGCCGAACAGTTTCTGCCGCTGTACCTGCGTTTCACCAAAGGCGTCATTGATTCCAATGACCTGTCTCTGAACGTATCGCGGGAAATTCTGCAGAATGACAGCACCGTTGAGAGCATCCGGTCTGCCGTTACCAAACGCGTGCTGGATATGCTGAACAAGCTCGCCAAGAAAGAGCCTGAGCAATACCAGAAGTTCTGGACAGAGTTTGGCAGCGTACTGAAAGAAGGCCCGGCAGAGGACCACAACAATCGCGAGAAGATCGCCAAGTTGTTGCGCTTTGCTTCAACGCACACCGGCGAAAGTACCCAGAACGTCTCACTCGATGATTACATAGGCCGGATGAAAGAAGGTCAGAGCAAGATTTACTACATCACCGCCGATAACTTCATGGCTGCCAAGAGCAGCCCGCACCTGGAAGTGTTCCGCAAGAAAGGGGTCGAAGTATTGATCCTCTCCGAGCGCATTGATGAGTGGATGATGGGTTACCTCAGTGAGTATGACAGCAAGTCGCTGCAGGATGTCGCCCGCGGTGAGCTCGATCTCGGTGATGTTGAAACTGAAGAAGATAAAAAGCAGCAGGAAGAAGCCACCAAGGCTCACCGGGGCTTGCTGGAGCGGATCAAGACCGCTCTCGATACCGATGTGCAGGAAGTCCGGGTAACCAACCGCCTGACCGACTCGCCCGCCTGCCTTGTAGTTGGCGACCACGACATGGGCATGCAGATGCGCAAGATCATGGAAGCAGCCGGTCAGAAAATGCCTGACAGCAAGCCGATTTTCGAGATCAACGTCGAGCATCCGCTGGTTCAGCGACTTGAAAGCGAACAACAGGAGGAGCGTTTCAAGGAACTCTCCGCCGTTTTGTTTGACCAGGCCACGCTGGCCAGTGGTGAGCAACTGAAAGATCCGGGTGCCTACGTAACTCGGCTGAACCGTCTGTTGCTGGACCTGAGTAACTGATCCAGCCATGCAGCAGATTATTGTGGACATCACCATCAGCTCAGATGAGTGGCTAAAGCTTTACCAGGGCATTGCTCGTGATGTTCACACCACGAGCCGGGACGGACGCAGTGTCCGATTCCCGGCCCGTATCCTTTCCCGCTTTTATCTCCGCGACGGTGTTCGTGGCAGTTTTCGCATACAGTTTGACGATGCCGGCAAGTTTGCCAGCATTGAGCGTCTCGGCTAACGTTTTCTGCTCCTCCGAACTGCTTTTCCACTGACAAAACGTTAGAATGCGCCCCATCAAAATCAGCTTTCAAACGGCTGGATTGTTCGATTATTTTGTCTGGAAGTAAGTCATGCGAATTATTCTTGCGCCCATGGAGGGACTGGTGGATTCACCGATTCGTGAATCCCTGACTCAGGTCGGGGGTATTGATCGTTGCGTGACAGAATTTATCCGCGTCACCCATGGTATGTTGCCACCGCGAATTTTCTATAAGTACGCTCCCGAGCTTCACAACCGGTGCCGGACCCGGGCAGGTATACCGGTGGCGGTGCAATTGCTCGGGTCTGATGCTGGCCAAATGGCGTTGCATGGGGCCCGCGCAGCGGAACTTGGCGCACCCCAGGTTGATATCAATTTCGGTTGTCCCGCCAAAACGGTCAACAAACACAAAGGCGGCGCGGTGTTGTTGAAAGAGCCGGAGTTGCTGTATCAGATAACAAACGCCATTCGTCAGGCGGTGCCTGCGGCCATCCCTGTAACCGCCAAAATGCGCCTGGGTTATGAAGACCGTTCCATGGGGGTAGCGTGTGGACAAGCGCTGGAGGCTGCAGGTGCGGCAGAGATTGTTATTCATGCTCGCAGCAAAGCGGACGGCTATAAGCCCCCGGCGTATTGGGAAGAGGTAGCTCTGGTGAGGGAAGCGGTTGCAACGCCGGTTATCGCCAACGGGGATATCTGGACTGTGGAAGATTACTGGCGCTGTCGCGAGGTATCGGGCTGCGATGATGTGATGATTGGCCGTGGTCTGATTTCAAGGCCGGATCTTGCTGCGCAGATTAAGGCCAGCCAGTGCGGGCAGGTACTCACACCCATGAGCTGGCCCGAGGCGGTCGGGCTGGTTAAAGGTTACGGGCGGGTGCTACAGGGTCACCTGGAGGACAAGTGTGTCGTTGGCCGAATCAAGCAATGGCTGAACTATCTGAGACGCGGGTTTGCCGAAGCTGAGGCCGTTTGGCCCCAGGCTCGCAAGATCCGTGAAGTGGCCGCGCTATTTGCCTGCCTTGAGGCGGCGGCATTGAAACAGCAGGCAGCCTGATTTTCCGGCAGCGGCTCAACGGGTTAACGACTCAACCAGACAAGACACCAGGCTCAGGCGCGCCAGAAAGGCTTACGGAATTCGTTCAATGCATCCATTGGAGTAATACCAATGTCTTTCAACAGGCGCTTATCCATCTGTCGCAAGTGATTACGGG
>JBBQMX010000205.1:0-4872 GCA_038329375.1 Pseudomonadales bacterium
CCAGCTTGCTGCATAACCGGTAGCCAGCATGGAGGGCAGGGTACCCAGGCCGAAACACAACATTGTCAAGGCTGCCGTGCCCACCGTCGGTTGCAGTGCCGCCCAGCCAAGGGTGCTGTAAACCAACCCGCAGGGTAGCCAGCCCCAGAGCATGCCAAGGGCGAGGGCCTGGCGGGTGTGTTTGACCGGGATAAAGTGTTTGGTCAGCGGTGAAAGCTTTTGCCATAGCGGTGCCCCCAGCCGTTCCACGTGCCGGATACCTTGCCACCATTGACCCATGGCCAGCCCCATACCTATCAACAGTAGGCCAGCCAGCGTTCGCAAAATGCCTCCAAGGTGGGCCCAGCTATCGACCGCCTGCGTGCTGACCAGTGCTATCAGGGCTGCCAGCACCACATAACTGCCTATGCGCCCACCATTGAAGGCCAGCAGCATCAACGTCTGGCGCAAGCGGAACCCCGGACCTACCGGTAACGCCATGGAGAGCGAAGCACTGATTCCACCGCACATGCCAAGGCAATGGGTGCTACCCAGAAAGCCGATGAGAAAAGCGCTGGAATAACTGAGGTAAAGGTCTGCACCCATTAGCGGGGAGCATCCGGCCCGGAGTTCCGGTCCGAGACGGCGGGCTGTTGTCCTGTCTCTGGTTCTTGCTCTTGCTCTTGTTCTTGCTCCTCGGGTATGGTCCGACCCTGTTTTTCTGCTTCGGTCAGATCCTGGCGCGCATCTTTCGGAATCATGTCTTTGTCATCGTCATACAGGATGCGATGAGCCGGGCCGTCCAGGTCATCATACTGGCCGTTTTTCACGGCCCAGGAGAACAAAAATATGCCTAGCGTAACAAGCACCAGGGTGACCGGCACCAATAACAATACTATTTCCACGGTGACACCTCAGGTTGATCGTGATTACCGTATCAGGCTGCCGGGTAAGCGCCAACAGGCCTTGCTGCCGGTGTTGCTCGATCATCCGGCCCGCCTTGGCGTCGGTTCAGGCGCAAAGCATTCAAAACCACCAGTAACGAGCTCAGGGACATGCCTATGGCGGCCAGCCATGGTGGTACGAGGCCGGCGGCGGCAACCGGTAAGGCGCACAGGTTGTAGCCTAAAGCCCAGCCAAGGTTCTGGCGGATAACCCGACGGGTTTGTTTGCCCGCCCGGGTTGCCGCAACCAATTGGCGCAACTGGCCATTCAATAACACTGCGTCCGCCCGGAGACGCGTCAGGTCGGCAGCGGACCCCATAGCCACCGACACGCCCGCGCCTGCCATGGACGGCAGGTCATTCAGGCCGTCACCGACCATCATCACTGTATGCCCATCGTTCTGAAGTGTTTTCAGGTAGGCCAGTTTTCGTTCCGGCGAGCATTGCCCAATCGCTTCGTCGATCCCGAGTTGAGCCGCAATACGAGCGACATGATTAGAGCGGTCACCGCTTAGTAATACAGTTTTCATACCAGCCTGTTTGAACTCAGAGACCGCCTGCAGAGCGTCATCCCGTAACTGGTCGTCGAGTGAAAAACAGGCGAGCCATTGGTTTTCACTGGCAAGCCAGATTTCAATGCCATCACCCGGTCTGTGGTCGGGCTGGGGATGAGTTATCCGAGACCTTACAAAATCAGCGTGGCCGATGAAGAATATGTGATCATCCGCCATGCCCTGCAATCCGCCACCTACGTAGTTTGCTATTGAATCCATTGGGCGCTGCCGGATGCCGGCGAATGCCTTGGCGATGGGATGCTCGGAGGCTCGCTCCAGCCCTGCCGCCAGCTCAAGGCAGGTTTGCTGGCCGGGATCAGCAAAGGTCCGGGTCTCAATGAGGGTAAGTTCACCCCGGGTCAAGGTGCCGGTTTTATCGAAAACCACGGTATCAATGGTACTGAGGGATTCCAGGGTATGTCCTCGGGTAGGGAGAAACCCGAGTTTTCTGAGCCTTAACGTCGCGCTGGTGATAGCCGTCGGTGTAGCCAGAGACAGCGCGCAAGGGCAGGTAACCACCAGCACAGAAAGGGTAATACCGAACGCTTTGTCAGCATCAAAAAACCACCAGCCCAGCCACACCAAAGGCGCGATAATCAGAACCCGGCTGACAAAGACCCCAGCGATCCGGTCGGCTGTGTGAGCAACGGGTGGTTTCTCGGCCTGGACCCGGTCAAGAATACGCAGGATGCCCGACAGTCGGGTTTTCGAACCAACCCGCACTACTTCAAGCAACAGGGGGCCTTCGCCGTTAATGCTTCCTGCGTGGGCGGTATCTCCGGGGTGCCGGGTTTCGGGCAGGTATTCACCGGTCAATGCCGCTTCATTGAGTGTTGATTGGCCTTCCACTATGGTTCCGTCGACGGCAATGGTTTCTCCCGGTTTAACGGCGATTCGGTCGCCAACTTTCAGGGTATGTACCGGTACGATCTCTTCTGCGCCATTGTGTCTTAAAGTCGCAACCGCGGGCTGGTAGGTCCCCATGGCGTTGCCGGTGAGTCCTGCGCGATAACGGGCCTGCATCTCAATATAACGTCCCAGAGAGAGGAAAAAAGTGAACATGCAGACCGATTCAAAATACACCTCATCGCCACCGAACACAGTTACCCAGGCACTGGCTGCAAAGGCCAGCCCGATGGCCACAGCGACCGGTACATCCATGGTCATATGACGGCTTCTGAAATCCCTCAGGGCATTGCTGAAAAACGGGCGGGCGCTGTACAGCACCACGGGGGTTGCCACCAGCAGGCTAAACCACCGGAACAGCTGGATGAATTCCTCGGAAAGATCATTGATCAGTTCAAAATAAAGCGGGAATGCGAGCATCATGCTTTGCATGGTGCCAAGGCCGGCAACACAAAGGCGGACAATGGCTTTGCGTTTCTCTACTTGCAGGACTTTTTCTGCCTCATCCGGCTGGTAAGGGCGTGCCGAGTAACCCAGGGAGTGAACTGCAACAAGAAGATCACTGAGCCGCGCCTGGTCCGGCGCCCAGACCAGGCGCGCCCGTTGCGTCGAATGGTTGACGGTAAACTCGATAACGCCGTTTTGCAGTGCCAGATGATTTTCCAGTAACCAGATGCAGGCCGCGCAGGTGATCCCCTCGATCAGCAACTGGGCTTCCAGCCCACCCTTGACCGGCACCACGAAGGACTCCTGCACCAGCTTATGGTCAAGCTCCCGAATCCGTTGCAATTCTGACGTAGTAAGTGCCTTGGGAGTAACAGCAGGCTCCGTGCGGTGGCTGTAGAAACCGGCAAGACCCTCCGCCGTTATGGTTTCGCAAACCGCCTTGCAGCCGTAACAGCAGAATGAACGGGTTTCTCCCTCAAGCTCCAGTGTTATTGCAGGTAAGCCGATAATCGGCTCCCCGCAGTGAAAACATGACGGTTGGGTCACCCCTGGCCTATGATTCCGGAGCTGAGCTCTAGCGGCTGAGTGGAAGGCAGACTTGTTTCACCCTTAAGGCGCCACTCGTTTTCGGGGCCTCGCAGGTCAAGATACCAGCGTCCGTCCAGGCCTTTAGGCAAAACCGCGGAATAGCGCCCATTGGAAGTCGGTTGCAACTGGATGGTGCGATCCCGAGCCGCCAGTGTCGGGTGGAACAGATTGAGGATCAGATAGGGGAAACGCGACTCTCCCGAGGTGCTGTTCAGGCTCAATTCCAGAAGCTCACCCGAAAAGTCCAGCTCTGCATGCAGGCCGAGGTCTGACGCTGCAGTGTCCCGCGCAAGCTCGGCATTTATGCCCCGACCTTCTTTTGAGTAGTCGTCGGTGACCATGTCGTTGTCGGAATTCAGAGCCACCGAGATCGCTATAGTGCACCAGATAATGGACATGCCGGGGAATATCAGCAGGAACCAGAACCAGGGCTGTTGATACCAGGGCGATACGTTGTTCGCTTCATTCATGATGAATCTCTTGTTTACTTGATAAGGTCACATGCAGGCGCCGGCGTTAACGATTTGGCCCGAGGAACCGGCTTTCGGTCTCAATCACCAGGGGTTCGCCGCCCGTGGATTCGATCCGGAACGTCAACACCGTGTTGCTTTGTGAAATAGCTTCAGGGTCTACTTCCACCACCGTCGGAATAGCGACGTTGTCACCCGTGTCGACCGTAATGTCTGTTGTGGTCAAAATGTTAGCGGTCTCCATCCCGGTAACACTCAGGCTAAAGTTCTGGGGCACTTCCGACAGATTGGCGATTTTCACAGTATAAGAGTTCTCCACCAGCCCCCGACCGTTATATTGGAACAATGAGCCCCGGTCACGTAAAACGTCAAGCTGTGCCGGGACGCGGGTCATCAGGGTAAATACTATGGCCGCTATCATCAGTGCGAGCACCGCACCGTAGCCGAAGGTTCTGGGCCGCAGAAGCTTGGAGGGCATGCCCTCAAGTTCGTTTTCAGTGGCGTAGCGAATCAGGCCCTTCGGGTAATCCATTTTCTCCATGACGTCATCACAGGCATCGATGCACAGGGCGCAGCCTATGCACTCGTACTGGAGGCCATCGCGGATATCGATGCCGGTAGGGCAGACTTGTACACACAGGCCACAATCAATGCAGTCACCGAGGCCCGCCTCCGCAGGATCAACTGCTTTCTTGCGACCACCCCGGGGTTCCCCCCGGTTGGGGTCATAGGATACCGTGCGGGTATTCTGATCGAACATGACCGACTGAAAACGGGCATAAGGGCACATGTAGAGGCAAACCTGCTCACGCAGCCAACCGGCATTCATGTAGGTAGCAATGGTGAAAAAACCAACCCAGAAATAAGCCCAGCCATTAGCGCCGAGAGTGAACAGATCAATGCTCAGATCACGAACCGGATAAAAATAGCCGACAAATGTAAGACCCGTAGCGAAAGCAATCAGCAGCCATACCACGTGC
Source organism: Pseudomonadales bacterium (assembly GCA_038329375.1). Lineage (GTDB taxonomy): Bacteria > Pseudomonadota > Gammaproteobacteria > Pseudomonadales > Oleiphilaceae > Marinobacter. The sequence continues at coordinate 4,869 of JBBQMX010000205.1, forward strand.
TTCA
>JBBQMX010000206.1:0-4864 GCA_038329375.1 Pseudomonadales bacterium
AAACAGACCAGGAACGACTCTGTCTGCCGGAAACCAGGGGCGCAGAGCTTCCGGCGAAATATCGTAACGCTGATGGCGTAGTTTCTCGCTGTAATAGCCGATATCCCAGGCTTCAAGCTCCTCGACCCCATGACTCTCGTGAGCGAATGCTTTGAGGTCAGCGATGTCCTGTTCCGCTACCGGCTTGGATTTTTCCGCCAGGGTATGCAAAAAGCCAAGCACTTCATCCGCGCTACGAGCCATTTTGGTGGCCAGTGAGCGTTCGGCATAATTCTCAAAACCCAGTAACTGCGCCAGGGCATGTCGGCGTTTGAGGATTTCAGCCATCACCTGGGTGTTATCCCAAGTGCCGGCATCCGGACCCATCTCGGAAGCACGCGTAACAAAGGCTTCATAGACTTCCCGGCGCAATTCGCGGTTATCGCAATAAGTCATGACCGGGAAAAAGCTGGGGAAATCCAGTGTAATCAGGTAGCCCTCCAGCTCCCGGGCCTTTGCCGTCTGCTGCGCTCCTTCCAGCGCAGACTCAGGCACGCCGGCCAGATCGTTGGCGTCGGTAATCAACTTTGACCAGTTCTGAGTGGCGTCCAGGACGTTATCGCTGAAAGTATTCGAAAGCCCCGCCAATTCCCGCTTGAGATCTGCGTACCGGGTGTTCTTGTCCGCTGGCAAATAGACACCGCCAAGGTGGAAGTCTCGCAGGGTATTATTGATCGCTTTTTGCTGGGCTTCACTGAGCTGGCTGAAGTCGTCCCTGGCCGCGAGCTTTTTATAGGCCTCGCAAAGTTCGGTGTTCTGGCTCAACTCGGTACCGTACTCGGTCAGTTTTTCCAGACCGCTCTTATAAACCTTGCGCAATTCATCGTTGTTCATCACGCCATTAAGGTGTGACACCACCGACCAGGCATTGTTCAGGCGATCCTCCAAACCCTGCATCGGCAGCGCAAGTGTCTGCCACGTTGGCTGCGGCTGACTCGCCAGATTCTGAATCTGTGTACGGTTATCGCTCAGAATCTGGTCGATAGCGGGTTCCATGTGCTCAGTCCGGATATGGTCAAAGCGCGGTAGAAGCTCGTCGTTCAGCAGCGGATTATTCATAGATGCCCTTCTCAGTGTTCGGGTTGTCAGGTAATTTAGGTATTAAACCCTGAATAATTCAACAAGAGTATATGTAATGACGACTACTCGTGCTCACAAGGGTAACACGCCGAATTTCGGTGAACGGACCTGGGTCGACCCCAGCGCAGTGGTCATTGGCGACGTGGTTCTGGGCGACGATTGCTCGGTATGGCCGATGACTGTCATCCGTGGCGATATGCACCGTATCCGGATCGGTCAACGTTGCAGCCTCCAGGATGGATCTATTCTGCACATCACCCACGCCAGTGATTTCAACCCTGGCGGCTGGCCACTGACCCTGGGTGATGACGTCACCGTTGGCCACAAGGCCCTGCTTCATGGTTGTACGATAGGAAGCCGCGTATTGGTTGGCATGGGTTGCATCATTATGGACGGCGCGGTGGTGGAAGACGAAGTCATAGTCGCCGCCGGCTGCCTGGTGCCGCCGGGTAAAACCCTGGAATCAGGGCACCTGTATGTGGGCAGTCCTTGCAAAAAAGCACGGCCCCTGACCGAGCAGGAGCGCAGTTTCTTCACCTATACGGCGGCCAATTACGTTCGCCTCAAGGATGATTACATAGCTCAGGGATGACTACACAGGGAGTAAAGTAGAGTCGGGCCGGAAAGGGCTACTTACCGGCTTCCCCAGCGGCACGGGCACCGGCCACTTTGAGAGCCTCCGCGTAAGCGACACTGCGACGATGCTCCGCGACGTGGTCGAGAATGGTCTGACCGTCTTCGCTGAGCGCATTCAGATCCCGGCCGGCCTCAGTGAAAAAACCGATGAACCGCTCGAAGTCTCCGGCGCGCATGCCCTGATAGGCCTTGATCAGAACGTGAAAGTCCGGGTTGATGCGAGCATCGTACGGGCTCAGGAAAAGGAAGCCTTTTACCCGCTCATCACTCCATTCTTCATCGATTACTTTTGGCTTTTCCGGTCCACTCATGGCGCTGCTTTGCTCCCGTCCATCCCGCATGTCATTGGTTCAGAGGGGAAACAGTATACCGACCTGAAACCGGTTTGTTTATACGAATTCCCGATTGAAACCTTACCCGATGACATAAGGCGTGTCCTACGGCAAAATTTCGACCGGCAATTCGCTGGTCGACTTACTGTCCTGGCAGACCGGGTCCCGGATTGCGATTTCAACCCGACGGTTCTTGGCCCGGTTCTCCGGGCTGTCATTCGGCACCAGGGCGTTAGTTTCCGCCCGGCCCGCCGCAGTAACCCGCTCGGCAGGCAAAACCCGGTTCATGACCAGTTCATGCACAACGGAGACGGCCCGGGCGGCGGAGAGATCCCAGTTGGAACGGTAGCGGTTGCTGACTATCGGCCGGTCATCGGTATAACCGGCCACCAGCACGTCGCCGGTGCAGGTCGAGAGCACGCCTACAACGCGCTCGATGATCGGCACCATACTCGGTTTCAGGGTGGCCTGGCCGGACTGGAAGGTGGCATCCTCAGCAAACCGGATAACGACCTTACGGGTATCGTAGTTGATGCTCAGTGCCTGAGACGCAACTTCTGACTCGAGTTCCGTAATCAACCGCGAAGCCAAATCGACAATCCCGCCTGGCACTTCGGTCACCAGGGGGTCGTCAGAACGCTCATCAATAAACTGGGGTTCATCCGCGAGAGAATCATCGGGACGGGGCAACGCGACCGTATCGCTTTCGATCAGTGTCAGCGGCGAACCGCCCACCGAATCCCCCAACACATTGCCACTGCCAAATGCCGAGGCCATGGAGTTGGCCATCGACCGATATTTCTCGACGTCCATTTCAGCAAACGACAACAGCAGGATGAAAAAGGTCAGCATCAAAGTGGCCAGGTCCGCAAAGGTGACAATCCAGGCGGGCGAGCCTGCTCTGGCCTTCGGTCGGTTTCGCTGCAGCACAGCCACGGTCCTCAAGTGTCCGACTGACGGGCCAGCGCGACTCGCTGGTCGGGAGTAATGAACGCCGACAACAGCTCGGTCATTACCCGGGGATTCTGGCCCTGCATGATGTTCTGGATGCTGGTGGCGACCAGCAACCGGTTGCGTTGCTCATCTTCGGCCTTGAGTTGCAACTTGTCTGCCAGGGGCAGGGCAATGAGCTGGGCAATGAACGCACCGTACAATGTGGTAAGCAGCGCAACCGCCATCGCAGGGCCTATAGAGGCGGGATCATCAAGGGTATTAAGCATTTGCACCAGGCCCACCAACGTGCCCAGCATACCGATGGCTGGAGCGGAATCCCCGATACCTCGGAACACCCGCTCAGCCACATCATAGCGTTCCATAGTTTGCTGGATATCCTGTGACAGGGCTTCGTCAATCAGATCAGGCGGGTGGCCGTCCACGCACAGGTTAATGGCTTTTTGCAGGAATTGATTCCGGGTTTGATGGCTTTCCAACCCCAGAATGCCCTCTTTTCGGACCAGCAGGGCGAGCTGACTGACTTCCTGGATCAACGCAGCCGGCCGCTCCATCCGGTCAGTAAATGCGGTCGAGAACGCGAGCCGAAACGCACTCGTGACCGTTGGCAGCCGGAATTTGATCAGTGTGACCGCAAAGGTCCCACCAATGACGATTGCCAGCCCTGGCAGGTTCAGGAACGTTAACAGCGATGCATTCGCCAGCATGGCCAGCACAACAATCACAATGCCCGCCACTAGCCCGACGAGGGTCAGAATATCCATGCATAGCCCTTTCAATGTACAGCACATCTCATCATTTACAGCAGGGCTGTTCATAAGACGGATGGCGCCTGTATGTCCTGTATCAATTCAGAATAGACTAACGTCTGTACTCAGCCCGCTGTGTGTCTCATGGCTTCAATGACCAACGCCGTATCAGGCCGCCGCCCCCGCCATACCGCAAACGCTTCCGCTGCCTGCTCAATCAGCATGCCCAGGCCATCTATAGCAGTATTGGTGCCGTTATCCAGGGCCCAACGGTTAAAAGGTGTGGTCTCCGGGCTATACATCATGTCGTAAACCAGCGTATCCGGGCCGATGATAGCGGACGCCAGGGGCGGCAATTCCCCCTGCAGGCTGGCACTGGTGCCATTGATCACCAGGTCAAACATCTCTGTTGGCTGCTCAAAGCCGCAACCACTCAATTGCGTGTCACCGGCATCATCGGCAAACAGGTCAGCCAGCAACCTGGCCCTGTCCGGTGTTCTGTTAGCAATCACCAGGGCCTGGGGCTTTTCCGCCAGCAGCGGGCCCAGAATCCCCCGAACCGCACCACCGGCACCCAGAATCAGAATACGCCTGCCTGCCAGCGTTACACCATGGTTCTTCATTAAATCCGCCACCAATCCTGCGCCGTCGGTGTTATCGGCGTTAAGCTGACCCTCGTCATCCATAAACAGGGTGTTGGATGCGCCCGCTTTTTCCGCCCGCCAGGTACGCTTTCCGGCCATTGCCCAGGCCTGCTCTTTAAAGGGCACCGTTATGTTCAGCCCGCAACCACCACGGTCAAAAAAACCGGTAACGGTGTCCGCAAATCCGTCCAATGGTGCCTGGATAGCTATGTATTCCACCGGTTCCCCGGTCTGGGCGGCGAACAGGCTGTGAATTCGGGGCGATTTGCTATGGCTGATGGGGTTGCCCACCACTGCGTAAAGATCATTGCTCATATTCAATCTCCAGCCAGTCCCGGCCGGTGAGGAAATGCTCGGTCAACCGGGCCTCTTCCGAATCGGGATCCGCGCTGCGGTTGTAGTCCCAACGCACTAATGGAGGTAATGACATCAG
>JBBQMX010000207.1:0-4861 GCA_038329375.1 Pseudomonadales bacterium
CTTCATGCGACGAAGCATCGTTCAGAAAACGAATCTCTGCCGGGGGTTTCCGCCTGGCCGGTACCGGTTGGTACGAAACCGATTTTAAAACCGGTACGAAAAAGAATCTGGTTGAAAAGGGCAGTTCATCAAAACCTACAGAATCCTCTGCAGGCTGAAAACACATTCATTCGAACACAGAAATAACGGGACAGGGTATGCGCAGTCACTATTGCGGTGGAATCGACGAATCTCACATTGATCAGGACGTTACACTTTGTGGTTGGGTCCATCGCCGCCGTGATCATGGCGGTGTTATTTTTCTTGATCTGCGCGATCGGGACGGCATCTCCCAGGTGGTATTCGATCCGGACACCCCGGAGAGCTTTTCGTTAGCCGAGAAAGTTCGCAGCGAATTTGTTATCCAGGTGACTGGCCGTGTTCGCCGGCGCCCGTCCGGTACTGAAAACGCCAACATGCCTACCGGTCAGGTTGAAGTGCTTGGTACTGAGATGACCATCCTGAATTCTGCCGCCACGCCTCCGTTCCCGCTGGATGAACACGTTGATGTCGGTGAAGATGTTCGCCTGCGCTACCGCTTCATCGATTTGCGCCGTCCGGAAATGCTGAACCGTCTGCGTTTCCGGTCACGTGTTACCAGCTATATTCGCAACTTCCTCGACAGCAACGAGTTCATGGATGTGGAAACCCCGATCCTGACCCGTGCCACGCCCGAGGGCGCCCGTGACTATCTGGTGCCCAGCCGCACTCATGAGGGCTCGTTCTTCGCGTTGCCGCAGTCACCCCAGCTCTTCAAACAGCTGCTGATGGTGTCCGGTGTTGACCGTTACTATCAGATTGCCAAGTGCTTCCGGGACGAAGACCTTCGGGCGGATCGTCAGCCTGAGTTCACGCAGATTGATATTGAGGCATCTTTCATCAATGAAGATACCCTTATGGGTCTGACGGAGTCGATGATCCGTGACCTGTTCCGGGATGTGTTGCAGGTGGACTTGCCCGAGTTCCCCCGCATGCCGTATGCCGAGGCCATGCAACGGTACGGCAGTGACAAGCCGGACCTGCGCATTCCGCTGGAACTGATCGATGTTGCCGATCTGGTTGCCGGCGTTGATTTCAAGGTCTTTGCTGGCCCGGCAAACGATGCCAAGGGCCGTGTCGCAGCCCTTCGGGTACCTAAAGGCGGTGAAATCAGCCGTAAGCAGATCGATGACTACACCAGGTTCGTGGGTATATACGGCGCCAAGGGGCTGGCGTACATCAAGGTCAATGATCTGAGCAAAGGGGCTGAAGGCCTGCAGTCGCCAATCATCAAGTTTCTGGGTAACGAGGTTGCGCTTGCCATCATCGAACGTGTGGCTGCTGAAGACGGGGACATCGTGTTCTTCGGAGCGGACAAGACCACCGTGGTCAACGAAGCCCTGGGTGCATTGCGTATCAAGATTGGTCATGATCTCAAGCTGTTGACGAAAGAATGGGCGCCCTTGTGGGTGGTCGATTTTCCGATGTTTGAAGAAACTTCCGATGGCGGCCTGCACGCTATTCACCATCCTTTCACCGCACCTTCGTGCTCGCCGGAACAATTGGTTGCCTCTCCAGAGGCCGCGTTGTCCCGAGCCTACGATATGGTGTTGAACGGTACCGAGCTTGGTGGCGGATCAATTCGTATTCATGATGAAACCATGCAGCAGACCGTGTTCCGCATCCTGGGTATTGAAGAAGAGGAAGCGCGCGCTAAGTTTGGTTTCCTTCTGGACGCCCTGAAGTTCGGTTGTCCGCCCCACGGTGGCCTCGCATTTGGTCTTGACCGGCTGGTGATGCTGATGACCGGTGCGTCCTCCATTCGCGACGTAATAGCCTTTCCGAAAACCCAGAGCGCTACTTGCCTGATGACTCAGGCGCCCGGTCTGGTGGATGAACAGCAGCTGCGAGAACTGCATATCCGGCTGCGGAAGCCGGTCAACAAGCAAACGCCTGATTCAGTCGGGAATGTGGAGCAAAGCGAATAAAACGATGGCCATCATACTCGGTGTCGATCCGGGCTCGCGCATAACCGGTTATGGGCTCATCCGTTGTGAAGGCCGCCACACCGAATATCTCGACAGTGGCTGCATCAGGCTGGGTGAAAAGCCGCTGGCAGAGCGGCTGCAAACAATTTTTCACAGCCTGGCAACACTGATCGGCGAGTTCCGGCCGGATGAATTTGCCATCGAGCAGGTATTTATGGCCCGCAATCCGGATTCAGCACTAAAGCTGGGTCAGGCGCGTGGGGCGGCGATTGTCAGCGCCGCTAACAGTGGTCTTGCGGTGCATGAATATTCGGCCAGGCAAGTGAAGCAGGCTGTTGTGGGCAAGGGTAACGCAGACAAGGCTCAGGTGCAGCACATGGTGCAAACGTTGCTGGGGTTGTCGAGAAAACCCCAGGCAGACGCGGCCGACGCGCTCGCCATCGCGCTTTGCCATGCCCATATGAACCAGAGCGTGAACCGCATTTCAGCGGGTGGTCGTGTCAGGGGCGGGCGCATCCGGCCATAACGATAATCGGTATGAGCAGGCGAAAAGCCTGGGGAGAACCCATTTGATCGGTCGCATTCACGGCATTCTCATTGAAAAGGCCCCCGCCCAGGCACTGATTGAGTGCGCCGGACTTGGCTATGAAGTAGACATCCCCTATACGACCTTTTTTCATCTTCCGGATCCCGGACAGGAAGTCACCCTTCATACCCACTTCTCCGTTCGGGAGGATGCTCACAGTCTTTTCGGCTTTGCGGCGCGGCTCGATCGCAACGTATTTCGCCTGTTAATCAAGGTTAATGGCGTAGGGCCGAAGCTTGCGCTGGCCATTCTGTCAGGCCTTGATGCGCACCAGTTCATCCAGTGTGTAGAGGCGAGAGATGCAAACTCACTGGTCAAACTGCCGGGTGTAGGCAAGAAAACGGCTGAGCGTTTGCTGATAGAAATAGCCGACCGCATCGGTCAGTTGGAAGGGCAGTTTACTCCGGGCAGTGTGCCGGGTATTCCGTCAGCACAGATGACCCGGGACAAACACAGTCCGAGGGACGAGGCGGAAGCGGCACTGATTGCGCTGGGTTATAAGCCCCAGGAAGCCAGCAAGGCCGTCAACAAAATTGCTGACAAGGATATGAGCCGGGAAGAGCTTATACGTTTGGCGCTTAAGAACATGATTCCAGCGAGTTAGGGCAGCGCTGAGGGCCAAATAACTGGTGGTCTTTCTGTCGAGAGCGTAACGTGACAGGCAAAATACCCCTAGTACAATAACCGTCGCTTTGGGGAACATATAGCGCAATGTCGATTTCCAGGTTTGAGCACTTTGATGATTGAGTCCGACCGATTGATTACGGCCCAACCGGGCCAGTATGAAGAAGTTCACGATCGAGCCATTCGTCCAACTCGGTTGGCCGAATACGTCGGACAGCCAACGGTTCGCGAGCAGATGGAGATTTTCATCTCTGCGGCCAGAGGGCGGCAGGAAGCGCTGGATCATGTGTTAATATTCGGCCCGCCAGGTCTGGGCAAAACCACATTGGCCAATATTATTGCCAACGAAATGGGCGTTGCGATCAAGACCACGTCGGGCCCGGTACTGGAACGAGCGGGCGACCTGGCCGCCATGCTGACCAACCTGGAAGAAGGCGACGTTCTTTTCATCGACGAGATCCACCGTCTCAGTGCTGCGGTAGAAGAAGTGCTCTATCCGGCGATGGAAGACTATCAACTCGACATCATGATCGGAGAAGGGCCTGCGGCGCGCTCGATCAAACTTGATCTGCCGCCGTTTACGCTGGTGGGTGCCACCACGAGGGCGGGCTTGCTGACCTCGCCACTACGGGACCGGTTTGGTATTGTTCAGCGTCTCGAGTTTTACAACACTGCGGATCTTACACACATTGTACTGCGCTCGGCAGATCTGTCCGGAGTCAGTATCGAGCAGGCTGGTGCCCTGGAAATTGCCAGGCGCTCCCGGGGCACGCCACGTATTGCGAACCGGCTGTTGCGGCGGGTGCGGGACTACGCAGAAGTGAAAGCGGACGGTATCATCACCGAAGAGATCGCCGACCAGGCGCTGAATATGTTGAAGGTGGATCACCTGGGGTTCGACCATATGGACCGTCGCCTGCTGCTGGCGATGATCGAGAAATTCGACGGCGGCCCCGTCGGGGTCGAAAGTCTGGCTGCTGCTATCAGTGAGGAACGCGGTACGATTGAAGATGTGCTGGAACCTTTTCTTATTCAGCAGGGTTACATGGTACGAACCCCGAGAGGGCGAATGGTCACGTCCCATGCCTACCTGCATTTTGGCATTGCATCCGGAAAACCCGAACAGGAGGATCTGCTTGACTGATACCGCGCCGAGTCTTTCTCCTTTCAGCTTACCGGTTCGAGTCTATATAGAAGATACCGATGCCGGTGGTATTGTATTCCATGCCAAGTATCTACATTACATGGAGCGCGCCAGAACGGAATGGGTACGTAGCCGGGGTGTGGGGCTGCGTGCGGGGCTGACAGAGAATATCAGCTATGTTGTGCAGCGGTTGTCCATACACTATGCGGTGCCTGCGAAGCTGGATGACCAACTGCGGGTAACGGCTGATCTGGTAAGGGGTGGCCGGGTCTGGATGGAATTTAACCAGCGTGTGGAACGCGAATCCGATGGCGTATTGTTAGCCGATGCCGTCGTCAAGGTCGCGTGTGTAGCTTTGGACACCGGGCGCCCCCGGGTGTTGCCGGAGACCATGAGGGCCCTGATGCCAACGGCATAGACTTTTTTATCTAAAGAAATGCCTCTTACAGCGAGAGTCGAATGCGCTCGCTGATCTTAAAAACGGAAAACCAGGCGTAGAAG
>JBBQMX010000208.1:0-4848 GCA_038329375.1 Pseudomonadales bacterium
CACGCAATCCTGGGCGCCAGCGACCACTGCATCGCCACCCACCCATCGGATATGGCGGTGGCGATGGTGGCACTGGATGCGAGTCTGACGCTGCGGGCCGTTGATGGCAGTGAACGCGAACTTCCGGTCGAGGAACTGCACCGCCTGCCGGGGGACCACCCGGAACAGGATACGGTGCTGGAGCCGGAGGAATTGATTGTCAGCGTAACCCTGCCGGTGCCGCCACCGGGACGGCAGATGTACCGCAAGGTTAGGGACCGCAGTTCCTACGCCTTTGCCCTCATTTCTGTCGGCGTCATTCTCCATGTAGTAGAGGGCAAGGTGGACAGTATCCGGATCGCGTTTGGCGGCGTTGCCCATAAGCCCTGGCGCGCTCACAAGGCCGAAGCCGCCTTGCTGGGCAAGGCCGCGACCGAGGCCAACTTCCGGCTCGCGGCGGAGGCCGAACTGGCCGATGCCAAAGGTTATGGCAGCAATGATTTCAAGATACCCCTGGCCCGACGCACGCTGGTAGCCACGCTCAGGGACGCAGCCCATTCGGAACAGGAGGTCTCGGCATGACCAATCCGGCATCCATCGGACAGCCACTGGATCGGGTCGATGGCCCTTTAAAAGTATCGGGCCGTGCAACCTACGCAGCCGAACACGCCTTCGACCAGCCGCCTCTTGTGGGCTGGATTGTTGAAGCAACGATTCCCGCCGGTCGTATCAAACACCTCGACACCGGTGCTGCGGAGAACAGTACCGGTGTTGCTGCCGTGCTGACGCATCACAACGCGGCAGCCCAGACACCTTTTGGTGAACCCGGCGATGAGGGGCGATTTACGCAATCCCGAGCCATGCTTTTTGACGACCACGTTCGCTACCACGGCTTTCCCGTCGCGCTGGTGATCGCCGACACCCTGGCCAACGCCCGCCACGCCGCGGGGTTGATCGAGATCAGCTACGAGCCTGACAAAGACGCGATTACCACGGCCGGTGAAGAGGCTGATGAAGTCCCTGAGGAACTGGACGGTGGCATGGAGCCGGACCTGTTTCAGGGCGATTTTGAGCAAGCCTATAACGACGCTGAGGTGACCCTGGACGTCACTTACACCACACCCAATCAAGCGGCGGCAGCGATGGAGCCCCATGCCACCATCGCCGATTTCGATGGCGATCAGCTTGTGGTTTACATGTCCGTACAGCTCATCGGCCCCGCGGTGAAAGCCCTGGCGAATACCCTGAAATTTGATCCGGACAAAATCCGGGTACTAAGCCCTTACATTGGCGGTGGTTTTGGCTCCAAGCTCGGGGTACACAATGAAGCCATACTGGCCTGTCTCGGCGCCTTACATCTGAAACGACCCGTCAAAGTCGTGCAGCATCGCCGCCACGTCTTCCATAACGCGCCGCACCGGGGTAGCTCCGTGCAGCGTATTCAGCTGGGCGCCTCTCGGGACGGCAAGCTGCAGGCAATCGGCCACGAGAGCTTCATGCCGATGGCGAGGGGTTACGAATTTGCCGAGCCAACCGGTGCCCCGGCTAGGACCACCTACCGAACCGACGCACTCAAGAGTACGCACCGGGTAAAGTCGATCGATATGCCTGTTGCCGATTCGTGCCGCGCACCGGGCCATGCCATTGGTTCGCTGGCCTTTGAATCCGCCATCGACGAGATGGCTTACCAATGCGATCAGGATCCCCTGGCCTTCCGTCTTGCGAACATGCCCGATAAGGATCCCAGTACGGGTCAGCCATTTGCCAGTCATGATCTGGCGGAGTGCTTGCGCGAAGGCGCTGAAAAATTTGGCTGGCAAAGCCGTGAGCAACAGCCGGGTAGTCGGTCCAAAGGCCGTCAGCTCATCGGTTACGGCGTTGCCAGCACCATCCGGGTCAATATGCTGGTGCCTTCGAAAACCCGGATTCGCCTGAGCGCAGACGGCACACTCACCGCCTGGGCGGACATGACGGATATCGGCACCGGTACCTATACCATCCTGACCCAGATAGCCGCCGAAACCATGGGCCTTCCTGCGGATCGGATCAACATTGAACTGGGCGATAGCCGCTACCCGTCGAGCTGTGGCTCCGGCGGTTCCTTTGGCGCGGCCAGTTCAGGCTCGGCGCTGCTGGACGCCTGCGAAAACATGCGCGCCAAACTGTTGGATATTGCGCGGGAACAGGGCAACATTGACGATGAACCGGCCGAAAATGCGCGCTTTGAAAACGGCCAGGTTATTTGGGGGGACAAAAAGCTGTCGCTCACCGAGCTGCTCAAGAAGTCCGGAGAGGCTTACCTGGAAACCGACGGCGAGGTTGAACCCGGGGACGACCACGACGATTACTCTCAGCATTCCTACGGCGCCCAGTTTGCCGAGGTTCACGTTGACCGCGACACCGGTGAAGTCAGGGTTCAAAGGCTGCTCGGTGTGTTTTCGGCCGGTCGCATTCTCAACCCTAAAACCGCCCGCTCCCAGTTGCTCGGCGGCATGGTTTGGGGGCAGTCCTACGCGTTACTGGAAGAATTGATGCTGGATGATCGCTACGGCACCTTCATGAACCGTGATTTGGCAGAATATCACTTACCGGTAAACCGCGATATGCCGGCTATCGATATTCATTTCCGAGACGAGCCTGACCCCCGTTCGAATCGGCTGGGCTCCAAGGGCATTGGTGAATTGAGCATTTGCGGCGCTGGAGCCGCAGTCGCCAACGCCGTCTATCACGCCACGGGCGTGCGCGTTCGCGATTTCCCCATCACCCTTGATAAGATTCTGGAGCACTTGCCTGAGTAAAGGGAGTCAACTGCGACCATCCAGGGAAGAGGTGTCGCGTGAAAATCCGAACAATGCCGCCAGTGGATGCTCTCGGCCTTCAATGTTGGCTCTCAATAAACCGGCCCCTATCATGCTGTAGCTGATGCCGTTACCGCCATACGCCATGGCAAACTGCACCCTCGGACCATATTGCGGATGCTCTCCGAAGTAAGGCAGACCGTCTTCAGTTTCAGCAAAGGTACCGCCCCAGGTAAATGCCGGACGCATCGACAAATCAGGAAAGAGTTTTTTTACTTTCTTGCACAAACCCTTGGCCTTGGATTCAACACGATTGTCACGGCGTGCTGGTATGTCTATATCGTCGTCATCTCCACCGACCAACAGCCTGCCATTGCCCGTGGTACGCATGTAAAGGTAAGGCCTGGCAGATTCCCAAACCATGGTGGACGCCAACAGGCCCAGATCTGACTCTTCTATAGGGTCGGTAATGAATGCGTAACTGCTGCGATTCTTCGCCACCGACTGCTTCAGCCATTTTTGCGACGCGTATCCCGCCGCCATTACCACGTGCCTGGCCTGAATCCGGAAACCTTCCGGTGTTCGCAGCGTTACGTTGTCTTCGGATGGGTTAATGGTGTCGATCACCGTGCGATCAAATACCCTGCCGCCGCGCTCTGCCAGCCGGAGCAACAGCCTGGAAGCCATACGGTAAGGGTCAACCCGGGCAGCGAGTCTGGTCAGAATCGCGCAGGGCGCCTTGATGCCGAAGCGCTCTTTCAAACTGTTTGAGTCCAGCCACTGCGCATCAAAATCGTGTTTGATTCGCAGTTCATACTCCTCGCGCAGCGCGGCCTTGTCTCCGCGTTTGCTGGCGTAGTAAAGGCTCTCCTGCATATCGAAATCCACGTCACCCAGCTCGTTGGCAAGATCACGCAGATCAGTGATCGCATCTGCGCAGGCCTTATAGGCCAGCACCGCATGAGATTCACCATACATCTTTGCCAGGTCGACCATGTGTGTATCAATCTCGTACTGCAACAACGCTGTACTTGCGGCGGAACTGCCCCATGCTATATCCCGCTGCTCAACTACCACCACATCAAAGCCGTGTTTGCCCAGCTCGTCAGCGATTAACGCACCGGTTATACCGCCGCCCACCACCACCACATCACAGCTGACATCAGCCTTGAGTTGGGGAAACGTACACATCAGGCCGTTCTTTACTGCCCAGAAGGGGTAACCGCTTTTCAGGTCCATGTATTGATCCTTTTTCCACTCGTCCAGCATCGGGCTACTGTTCGACCAACTTCTTGGTAAACATACGCATGAGATCCTTGAATGCTTTGCCACTGACGGCTTCCAAGCGATGGGCCCGAAACTCCGCGATGTGATCAAACTCCAAGGGGTCGCTATTGATAACTCCCATCGACCAGTCCTTAAATACTTGTTCTTTCGCTGGCGTGTTGTATATGATCCGGCTGCCTCTGTGTCTTCGAACATCAAGGATCTTGACATATAACCGGAGAACGGCTTGTTCAGGTCCCTCCAACACTTGCATGAACATACCACCGCCGTGGACAAGAACGCCGGTAATTCCGAGGGCCTTGTTGTTCCGTCGAGCCACGAGGAGAATGTTCTGAATTTGGTCATCAGAAACCCCGGGAGTAGCTTGACTGCAATAGAGAAGACGAATCATGCGATGTTATCCTTTAAGACAGGTTGGTACGACGAAGGGTCGCCATTTGCAGAAACGGATCTTCCCAGAGCTTTTGAGCGGTCTTAGAACCGATGCCGTGCTTTCCCAGGTTGGCAGCGGCGCGCGCAGAACGTTATCGTTTTCTGGAAAATATTAGTCGCAACTTGAAGCTCCGCAACCAACAGTTGTGATCATCAGGAAAAAACAGGCCTGAAACGCAAAGTTGTATGCGGCGCTTGTTCTTCCCAAGCCATACTGAAACAATCACGGCCATCTTTCCCTATCACTATGAGCTATCATGCAACTATTAGTTCGTAATCTCGCTCGCACCACCACCGAACAGGAAATCCGTGAGTTGTTTGCCGCCCACGGTACGGTCACTGAATGTACGCT
>JBBQMX010000209.1:0-4847 GCA_038329375.1 Pseudomonadales bacterium
GAGCGTACGCTTGAGTTGCTGATCAAGCGCGCCACAACCCGTGAGGCGTTCGGTCGCCCTATTGCAAAACTTGGCGGTAACTCCGATATCATCGCCAATGCCCGGATGGCTATTGAGCAGGCTCGCCTGTTGACGTTGAAGTGTGCCTGGGCTCTGGATACCAAGGGCATTGCGGGCGCATTGCAGGAGGTGTCGATGATCAAGGCGGTGGTTCCCAAAATGCTCCAGCAGATTGTGGACGATGCGATTCAGATTCACGGTGGTGCCGGTGTCAGCGACGACGATTTTCCGCTGACCCAACTGTTCGCCTATGCTCGGGTTCTGCGCTTGGCCGATGGTCCGGATGAGGTTCACCGTGCCATGGTGGCGCGGCTTGAGCTTAAAAAATATCAGGGCTGAGATTCTGGTGCGGGGAGCAGGTGGGATGGGGTTTCTGAAACACGCTCAAGCTCATCCGTGTGACGCTTGGGCTACGCCATCCATGGCTCCGCACAGTTTCAGAAACCCCACCCCACCCGCTCCTTCCAGCTTTGGGTGCCAGACTTCAGGGGTATTCAAGCAGTTTTGGAAGAATGGATAAGCCAACTGAAACGTCCGGGAGGCCCATCGGCGGCGCCTGCATCCATGCAAAAAATGAGAAGCCAGCGGAAGACAACCATGACACAAAGAGTATTTATAACCGGCGGAGCCAGTGGCCTGGGCCGGGCGATTGCGTTGAAGTATGCCAAAGAAGGGGCCAAAGTCTGTATTGGTGACATAAATGCGGAGCAGGGGGTTCTGGTTGAGCAGGAGATCAACAACGCCGGCGGCGAAGGCTATTTTGTCGAATGCGATGTACGCCGACTGACCGATCTTGAGAAAATCTGCAAGGACCTGACCAGCAAATGGGCGGGGGTGGACGTTGTTGTCAACAACGCCGGCGTTGCCTCCGCAGGCTCCATTGAAAATACCACCATGGCTGACTGGGAATGGATCATGGACATCAACGTGCTGGGTGTGGTTCGTGGCTGTAAGGCGTTTACCCCGCAGTTCAAGAAACAGGGATCCGGTGCCTTCGTGAATATTGCATCAATGGCAGGTTTGATGCTCGCGCCGCTGATGGACAGCTACAATGTATCCAAGGCCGGTGTGATTGCGCTCTCGGAAACCCTCAGCCATGAGCTGAGAGACTCCGGTATTCATGTCAGCTGTGTATGCCCGGCGTTTTTCCAGACCAACCTGACCAGCAGCATGCGATCAGACATTCCCGGCATCCAGCAGAACGTCAACAAGCTGATGAAGCGCTCCAGTATCACCGCTGAGGATGTTGCTGGCGATATTGTACGTGCGGTAGAAAAACGCGATTTCTGGGTGCTACCCCATGCCAAGGAACGTCGCATGTGGGTTCTCAAGCGCCATGCGCCCAAAGCCTTTGACTGGCTCATGCATCAGGAAAGCAAACGCTGGATGAAAAAAATGGGTGGTGGGGCGTGAACACGGCTGGCCTGCTAAAGCACGAGTTAATACGTAACAGGAGAGTCCCTGATGACCCAGATCGACCAGGCTGTTGATATCCGTGAAGGGGAAGAGCTGGATGCCCTGGCGGTTGATCAGTTCATGAAACAGGCAATGCCTGGCCTCTCGGGCAAGCCCTCAATCCGCCAGTATCCCGGTGGTGCTTCCAACCTCACCTATCAGGTGGATTACGGCGGTGAGTCGTTTGTGCTGCGGCGGCCTCCGTTTGGCAAAATTGCCAAATCGGCCCATGACATGCTGCGCGAAGCGCGGGTAATGAAAGCGCTCAAGCCGGTTTACCCCTATGTGCCCGAGATCATTGCGATAGGTGATGACCATGAGGTGCTGGGGTGTGATTTTTACGTTATGGAACGGCTTCAGGGCATTATCCTGCGCCAGGATTTTCCCAAGGATTTTGAGCTGAACGAGAGCGACACCCGCAAACTCTGCCTGAATGTGGTCGACAAACTGGTTGACCTGCACCGGGTCGATGCGACAGCTGCCGGTCTCGACCACCTGGGTAAGGGGCCGGGGTATGTGCAGCGCCAGATTGGTGGCTGCAGTGACCGGTTCCGCAAAGCGCGTACCGGGGATGTCGGGGATTTTGAGGCGGTGATGAGCTGGCTGGACGACAAAATGCCGGACGATGTCGCCCAGTGTGTTATCCATAATGACTTCCGCTTCGACAACGTGGTGCTCAGGCAGGAAAACCCCTTTGAGGTAATTGGCGTGCTTGACTGGGAAATGGCCACCATCGGTGACCCGTTGATGGATCTGGGCAACAGCCTGGCTTACTGGGTGCAGAAAGATGACGATGGCCCGTTCCAGATGCTTCGGCGCCAACCCACCCATCGGCCGGGTATGCTGAGCCGGGAAGAGGTGGTGACGTATTATTTCGAGCAATCCGGGTTGCAGGTCGAACGTTTTGACTACTATGAAATTTACGGCCTTTTCCGGCTGGCAGTGATCCTCCAGCAGATTTACTACCGCTACTTTCACGGCCAGACCAAAGACAAACGTTTTGCCGCCTTTGGCCACGCCGTTCAGTATCTGGAGAAACGCTGTCTGAAACTGATAGAGGCAAGTGATTTG
Source organism: Pseudomonadales bacterium (assembly GCA_038329375.1). Lineage (GTDB taxonomy): Bacteria > Pseudomonadota > Gammaproteobacteria > Pseudomonadales > Oleiphilaceae > Marinobacter. The sequence continues at coordinate 2,587 of JBBQMX010000209.1, forward strand.
TAATGGCCAGTCTCTATCTGATTCGTCACGGCCAGGCCAGCTTTGGCAAAGCCAATTATGATGAGCTCTCCGAGCGTGGTTGGGAGCAGGGCCGGGTACTGGGGCGATGGCTATCAGGCAAGCTGACGCCGGGAGTGGTGGTGGGGGGCAACCTCCAGCGTCACCGGGAAACCGTGGAAGCGATGGCCGGTGGTTTCGCTGGAAAGCTGCCCGGTATGCAATCAATGATGGGCTTCAATGAGTTTGATCATACCGAGGTCATCGAGCGTTTTCGTCCAGAGTGGGCGGATCGCACCGTGATGGCACGGGATCTGTCGGCGTTTCCCAAACCTGTCAGGGCATTTCAGGAAGCGTTTGTGATGGCAATTGAGCGCTGGGCAGGTGGTCGCAACGATCACGATTACACCGATACCTGGCCTCAGTTTAAAGCACGGGTTCTGGCTGCGATGAACGAATTGATCGAATTTGCCGACGGCGCCGATGTGTTGGTGTCCACTTCCGGCGGCCCGATTTCCGTTATGGTTCAGAGCCTTCTTGATCTTGATGACCGCAAAACCCTCGGGCTCAATGAAGTGATTGCCAATACCAGCGTTACCCGCGTGCTGTACTCCGGCGCTCGCCGCAGCTTGCACGTATTCAATAATTACAGTCACCTTGAGGCAGAAGACTCTGCACTGGTCACGTTCCGCTGACAGGCCTAACGTGAAAACCTGCTTTGGAGAAACTGATGAGTCACAAAGATTTGTTGGCGCTGTCCGGTAAAATCGCTCTTATTGCCGGCGCAAGCCGTGGTGTTAGTGAAATGTGGACGGTGGCTACCTTACGGTCTGAATCAGGTTAACCCCTACTGAACCGTGGTGGTAGCAGCAGGCGCCTGGGTCAGAGCGGTCCCCACGGGAGGGCTGTAATAAAGCGAGTACAGCACACGGTCGAGCAGGGCCTGGCCATTCCAGGCCGGGGAATGGTTGACCAGCCCCACGATTACCCAGGTAGTCTGGGACTTGTCCCGGGTAAAGCCGGCAATCGAGCGCACATCTTCCAGATAGCCGGTTTTAATCCGGCCTTCGCCCTCAAGAGCAGTGTTGCGCAGCCTGCGTATCATGGTTCCGTCCATCGCGATCAACGGCATTGACGCCATCAGATCGGCTGAAAACGGACTGTTCCATGCACTTTGGAGTATTTGCGCGGTTTGCCTTGCGGTGACACGTTCGTATCTCGACAGGCCAGCACCGTTGTCGATTACCATGCCCCGAGTATTGATGCCTTTTTCGGCCAGCCAGTCGTATATTGCCCGGATGCCGGACACCCGGTCATCCTCTTCGCCCTCGATCCGGTTTTCAGCACCTATGGTCAGCAGCAGTTGGCGGGCCATGACATTGCTGCTCCACTTGTTGATATCGCGCACTATGGTGACCAGGTCCGGTGAGGTAGTCCGCATCATGAGACGAGCACCGTCAGGGGTAGCTTCGTATCGATTGGTGCCGGTGAGCACGCCACCCATTTCGCGCCAGAGGCTACGGACCAGGGCGGCGCTGTATTGACGATGTGGCATCAAAGAGAGGTAGGATGAGGTCCGGCAACCCTGCGGCAGTTCACCGGTTACGCGAATGGTAATGCCGGCGTCATCATGAAAAACCGGCTGCCATTCAAACCCTCGCCTGGCAGGGCAGGGCGCCGCAGCAGTGGCGGTTACGCGGTTATCAATCCGGACGTTATCAAGTGCTGGGGTACTCCAGGCCTGGGTGCCACGTTCATCGGCACGAACCTCAAAATGCAGCAGGTTGAGGTTGGTCAGGTAAGCGGAGGGCTCTACCAGAAAGGGCGCAAATGGATTGGTGCCGTTGTCGTCGAATACCGGCAACCCCTCCGGCAGTTGAAAATAGCTGCCATCAAGTACCAGATCGCCTTCAATAGTATCCAGTCCCATAGCGCGTAAATCCCGGATGACGCTCCAAAGTCGCTCAATTGTCAGCTTCGGGTCGCCCCCCAACTGCACGTAGAGATTGCCTTTAAGGGTGCTACCTGTGAGCACGCCATCGGTATAAAAGCTGGTTTTCCAGTGATGGGCAGGCCCCAGAATTTCCAGCGCCGCATAAGTGGTGATCAGTTTCATGATCGAGCCGGGGTTCATCAGCTCATCAGCATTGATGTACTGCTCGATACCGGGGCCGTTCATGGGAATGGCCGCTACACTCAAACCTTTTTCGTCAGTCAGGGATTTATTGGCATAAGAGGCAACTTTGCCGCTCCAGGTACTCAAT
>JBBQMX010000210.1:0-4805 GCA_038329375.1 Pseudomonadales bacterium
GGGGAGCGCAGACCGGAGAATTGATCTGGGATTTGTTACAGCACCGCATCAAAACGCCGCAATGTTCGTCTGAGTGGCGGATTGGCCGTGCTCAAGTCGCAAAAAAAGTCAGTTCGGCGCTCTTGCCGGGCAAGATACTCCATCTTGAAGCACCTGCGGGTTATGGCAAGTCACAGGCCCTGTGTGAGGCCGTTTCGGACCGTCCCAAGGGTTCGGTCAGCTGGATCACATTGACGTCGCAGGACAACGATCCCGCCAGGTTGATGGCTTTGCTTATGCTTGCGCTAAAGCGTCCGGAACTTCGTCATCAGTCCTTTGTCAAGCCTGTTTCAGGCGCCCTGACGGATACCATGACTATTCTGCTGTCGGGCTTCAGGGCAGCGGATTATCCGGGAGAGTCCTTGATTCTGGTTCTGGATGCGACCGATGTCCTGGTAACAGCGCCAGCGCTGGCCTTAGTCGAGCAACTTATGCAGGAACTGCCGCCTGCGGTTACCCTGGTGCTGATATCCCGTCGTCCATTACCCATTGAAACCCATGTGTTCGCGCTGGCGGGTCGCTTTCATCGTCTGACCATGGATACCCTGGCGTTGAGCCGCGGGGAGACGCTGGCGTTCTTTGATGACTGTGTGGCAACCGGTCGTCTTACGGTGTTGGCGGTAGAGCACCTCCATACCTTGACTGAAGGCTGGTTAACACCGCTGGCCTTGTTCCGTCAGGAACTGCTCGAATCTGATAACGAACGCCTGCCAATCCAGGAAACCCAGAACGTGCAGCGCTTTGTTCACGACTCCCTGTTCAGCCGGTTGACCGCCGGCCAGCAGCGCTGCCTTTGCCTCATGGCCGAATTTGAGGTTATTTCAGACGATCTCTTTTTACACATAGCGGATGACGCCTGTGACCGGAGGTTCTGCCCTTCCACAGCATCAGACAGCGGCTTGCCACTTTATCCGGTTTCCGGGCGGGGACGCTGGTTCCGTTTTAACCCGCTGGCGCGAGACTTGTTGGTCAATCGTGGCCTCAGTGGAACGAAGTCGCGCGCTGGGGTCGCCAGCCGCTGGTTTGAAACCCATGAAGATTTTTCAGAGGCGCTACGCTACGCATTGATCAGTAACGACGTGGAGCACGCTCTGTCGATAGCCTCAGAGGGGTCGGAAGCATTATTGGTGAGCCAGGATACAGCCTCGTTGCTGAAGCTGCGCCGTAACCTCCCTGTGAGTCTTATTCGTCAAAGCCCCCGCTTGCGTGTGGTTTATGGCTGGGTGCATGCAGTCGGTGGCCAGTTCAAAGAGGCCCGAAAGTTGATAGAAGCGTTGTCCCATGCTGATGAAAAACCCCTGCATGGCCGGCTATCTGCTTTACGAGCGTTTATTTTGCGGGGAGAAGGCAACATACATGAGGCTCTCCGGGAAGCAGATCAGGCCATTGATGACCCGGGTCTGACCCTGCATGCGCGGTTGATAGCGTTGCTGGTGCGCTCAAGTGCACTGTGTGCGGATGGCCGGTTTGGTGAGGCGCGCAGTGCAAACAGACACGCATCCCGGTTGGCGCGGGAATCCGGGGACACGGGTTGTGAAATGCTGGCGGTGTATGATCACGCCCGTATCGAGTTAGGCAAAGGTTACTTGCGGCGTGCGGAGCTGTTATTGAGACATGGCCTTGACGCCGCCATGAGTGACCCTAACCGGCCACCCCGTATTGGCGAGGGCAGGCTGCAGCTCAGCCTCGCATTGGTGCTTTGGCATCAGGGCCGGAATGACGAAGCCGAGAAACTGCTGGTGCATTGCGCCCGTTATGCAGAACAGACCCGTGATCTGGCTTTTTTGATGGCAATGGCTTTGCGGACGCTGATTGCGAAAGCTCGGGGCCGCATGGTCGAAGCATTCTCCTGGATCGGACAAGCTGAGCGCACCATGCAGATATGGCATGTGGATGACGCTGTGTATGTGCCAGTATTGGAGGCGTTGAAAACCACCTGCTGGCTAAGTCAGAATCAGCACGAAAGCGCGGCGCCTGCGCTGCTCAAGCTGAAGGAGTACCGAAACCAGCAACGGGTACCGGAGCTGTTCCCGATGTTGCCGGGTCTGCTCGATACGTTGCAGGTTCGTTATGAGCTGGCGAGCGCAAAGCCGCCCGGCGCACAGTCAGAGCATAATCGTTTCAGGGAGCTTTTGGGGGTCTCAACACAGCCTTTCGGGATCCACCTTTATGGCGATCTACTCGACGCGATCGCTTATCATCAGGCTGGCAAGGCAGACAAGGCCTGGGGTCGCCTGAAAACCGCTATTGCCAAAGCCACGGACGAGCATTACCTGAGCCCGTTCGTGGAGCTTAAACAGGAACTTGTTGAGCTGATCCGGCCTGCATTGCAACGTTTGCCTGATTCGGCATTCGTCACTTCCCTGAAAAATATATTCGAAGTTTCTTACGGAGAGGCAGTGCCGATACGGTCGGCACCTCCGCTGGCAGAACCGATCAGTGATCGTGAGCAGGGCGTGCTGGAGTTAATCGCAATGGGGTTGTCAAATCAGGACATTGGCAACCGGCTTCACATTTCGCTCCACACCGTGAAGACCCATGCCCGGCGCATCAATGCAAAGCTGGAAGTAAAATCCCGAACCCAGGCGATAGTGAGAGCCAGAGAACTCGGTTTACTCTGAACATTCCCCCCAAATCGTTAAAGACTAACCGTCCTTGCCGGTGTTCTCCCCGGAGCCACCGCCGGGAAGCAGAACATCTTCCGGTGCTGTAGAAAGTTCCATCAACGTGGGAGCGTGCGCTTCATCCCCCACCTTTCCGCGGTACTGCTTGTCGTAAAAGGCAAGGTTGTTGTACCGGATCATGCTACGGATTTCTTCAACATACTCCGCGCCGCGCTCGGAATAGCTGATCAGGCCTTGGGCCAATGCGTGCCCGGTTACGTTACTCCCGCGTCGGCGAATTTGTTCCCGGGTGTTACGCAGTGAAAGGTAGGCGGGGTGGCGGTTCAGGTTCTGGATGTAGGAACGGATAGACTGGTAAGGCGACTGGAAGCTTGCCACTTCATGGCTGGCGCCGTCCACACGGTTTTCAGGCACCAGGCCGCAACCTTCGGAAAAACACCACTGACCGAACAGGTTATTACCGCTGCGGGCAAATCGCGAGGTGCCCCAGGCAGATTCATTAGCGGCCTGGGCGAGAACCAGCGACGGGGGAATGGCATCCAGCCTGCGGGCGAGCAGGTCAAACATCTCCTCACTGCCGATGGCAGCCTCCACACGCAAGCGCTCGGACTGCTGTGCAAGCCAGCGCAGTTCCCCGGCGGTGAGTTCTTCTTTCTGGTCCAATTCCATCAAGTACTGACGCTGGATCAGTATTCGGGCATTGGCCACAACGATGCGGGGATAGAGATACGAGAAAAAGGCGACCTTTTTCTCGCTGGCATCACTATAGGTGTCGAAGTCAGGCAGACTTGCAGTGGCCCAGCCGGGAAGGGCTGGCAGGGTGCTTAGTTCAATGTCATCCGCATCGCTGTCATCCATCGGAGAAGGCGTGTAAAGGGCGCCAGCAAGGACGAAAAGAAACAGTGGTAAACCAAAAGCCAGCAGCCGGATTCCCGCAGTCATAAAGCCTCTCTTTTCAAAAAGCAGAGCGGCAATTATAGCAGGTTTTACGTTGTATTCAGAATTTGGCTTAGTTCACTGTAGGAGCGGTTTCAACTGCGAAAAGTTATCAGGTAACCCAAACCTTCGCGACTGAAGTCGCTCCTTGTACAATTAACGCTTTAGAAAAACAGTTTCATACCGACCAGAACGCCTTCATCCAGGTTGATGTCGCCACGGATGTCTTCCAGATTGGTGTTGAGGTAACGATAGCCACCAAACAGCTCGGCGTTGCGGATGATACGGTAGCTGGCGCGAAGTTCCAGGCTGGTCATGTCTTCTGAATCGCCGAACGAAAGAATGCTGGGTGCATAGTGCAAAGCGCCGTGCAAAGACAAACCCGGCACAGTGGGGATGTTAACCGTGCCGAAACCACCCAGCCCGACTGCGCCGCCGTCGAGGCGATCATTGTCCCAGGCCAGTGCACGCAGGCCCAGGCCTGCTGTGGTCGGGAGATTGCCCAGGGCAGTACGGCCCTGAGCGTGAAAATCGATATTGCCTATGTGGCGGCTACCTTCGTGATAGGTATAGCCTGCGCCAAGTTGCATATCGGCATTAGTTTCAAAGAAGTTTACCTGGCCCTTGGCCGAATCATTGGTCAGCGAGAGATCAAAATCGCTGGCGAACACAGGTGCGGCGGCGAGCGAAAGTACGATGAGCGGAACTCGGGAGCACTTCATTATTTTACCCTTATTCTTTGGATGGTTCGCGTTAGTGCGACATGTTAGCGGGCGCCGATAGCACGCTCAACTTACATCGCGTTAAGTCTGGCATGAGCGCCCCTTCAATGGCTGGTTTCTTCACCGCCCTGGTCGAGGTCGTTAGGGTCGGCGTTTTCTGCAGGTACACGATATTCCTCGTTCGCCCAGGCGCCGAGGTCAATCATTTTGCAGCGTTCTGAGCAGAATGGACGATAGCTGTTAATCTCCACCCATTCCACGGGTTTTTTACAGGTTGGGCAATCAACAATCATGGGCTGTTTACGAGTCTCTGGCTTGTGATTTTTGACAGTACTGCTCCAGCACCGCCCGAAGCATTTCCATATTTACCGGCTTGGCCACAAAAGAGTCCATCCCTGCCTGGCGGCAAAGTTCTTCGTCTTTTTCCATCGCGCTCGCCGTCAAGGCGACGACCGGCACCGGTTTCAGGCCCTCGTTGCGTTCA
>JBBQMX010000211.1:0-4801 GCA_038329375.1 Pseudomonadales bacterium
TACCATCCCGTCTTTCCTGGCAAACCGGTTCCCGACTCAGGCATTGTCATTGCGAACAGTGTCGGCGATCGTCATCGTCATCTTCTTTGCCGTCTATACAGCATCCGGCCTGGTTGCTGGTGGCAAGCTGTTCGAAAGTGCGTTTTCAGGAATTTTCAACTTCGGTGGCATGAGCGACTATGCAGTGGGTATCGTCATCACACTGGGCGTCGTACTTGTCTACACGGTTGTTGGCGGTTTCCTGGCAGTTAGCATGACCGACTTTGTCCAGGGTTGCATTATGATGCTGGCGCTGGTCCTCATGCCAGCGGTTGTGCTCTTTGGTGAAGGCGGCGGCGGCTATGCGCAGGCTGCGCAGACTTTGAACGAAGTTGACCCCACCCTGCTCTCCTGGACTGAGGGGCTGACCTTTATCGGATGGCTTTCCGCGGTTACCTGGGGGCTGGGTTATTTCGGTCAGCCTCACATTATTGTGCGGTTCATGGCCATTCGTACCCTCAAAGATGTCCCCATTGCGCGCAATATCGGTATGGGCTGGATGGCGATTTCTCTGATTGGTGCTATTTCTCTGGGTATCTTTGGTCGGGCCTATGCGGTGCGCAATGGTTTGGACGTCGCGGATCCGGAAACCATCTTTATCATCCTGTCTGATCTGCTGTTCCATCCGCTGATTACCGGTTTCCTTTATGCGGCGCTGTTGGCTGCGGTGATGAGTACCATTTCCAGTCAGCTTCTGGTGTCTTCGTCCTCTCTTACGGAAGACTTCTATCGCCTGTTCCTGCGCAAAGAAGCGACTGAACGCGAATGCGTGAATGTTGGTCGGGTTTGTGTCGTACTGGTTGGTCTGGTTGCTGCCATTATTGCTTCCGACCCGAACTCTCAGGTGCTGGGGCTGGTCAGTAACGCCTGGGCAGGCTTTGGTGCTGCGTTTGGTCCCCTGATCCTGCTGTCGCTGATGTGGCCGCGCACGAACGGCGCCAGTGCCATCGCTGGCCTTGTTGTTGGTGCGCTTACCGTTATGATCTGGATTTCACTGGGTTGGGGTGGAGAGTTCATGGGCGGTCCGGGCGTTTACTCGATCATTCCAGGCTTCATCGCTTCCTGGATCGCGATCATGGTTGTGAGTCTTGCCACTGCCGATGCTGGCGAGTACCAGGTGATTAACCGGTAATCCCGAGCGGGAACACCATTCGGAATGATTAAGAGGGCTCCTGCGGGGGCCCTTTTTTTACGACGGTAATATAGTCGTATGATTATCCAGCAGCTAATCTATCGGCGTGGCACGTTTCTGTCGTGAACAGGGCCCTGAGTTTCCTGATCGTTTGATCGCGGAATAAATCAGGTTTTCGAAAGGTCGTAGCTGCCGATCGGTAGACGCCTTGCTGCTTTGGCCTCATGACAGTATTATTCTCGATTTCGTGGGCCTGGGGATATTCATTGCCATGTTGATATGGGGTGCTCGGAAAGGTAACGGAACTACGGACACTGATAAGCAAAGGGCGGTGACAGCATGACGGTGTTGGACGTGGTGGCGCTGCTGTTACTGGGTGGCGTTGCAGGCTTCATCAATGTGTTGTCGGCTGGCGGATCGATGCTCACGCTGCCGCTGCTGATGTTCCTGGGTCTGCCGCCACAAGTGGCCAACGGCACCAACCGCGTCGCCATAACGCTTCAGAGCATTACCGCCGTCGGTGGCTTCTTCCGGGGTGGCCACGTCAATCTCGGGGTCAGTTTTCGCTTGGCAGTGCCTGCTATTCTCGGTTCGTTACTTGGAGCCTGGGTGGCCACATGGGTTTCCCGGGAGACGTTTGAGTTTGTGCTTGTCGCGGCCATGATTGGTGCCTCTGTTTTCATGATATTGCCCCAACCAACACTGGATACCCGGCCGTTAACCCCCGAACGGCTGGGGCCGGTGATTTACTTCGCAATGTTCCTGATCGGGTTGTATGGGGGTTTTATCCAGGTGGGCGTGGGCGCGCTGTTTATTGTAGTCCTGTACCGGATGCTCAAGATCGACCTGCGGCAGGTCAATGTTCTGAAAGTCTTTATTGTGCTGCTCTATACCTTGCCTGCACTAGCTATTTTTGCGATCAGTGATCAGGTGCGCTGGGTGATGGGCCTGACCCTCGCTCTCGGTAATATTTGCGGTGCGATGGCAGCGGTGAGGGTGAACATGGGGAGCCGTGGCGCGCAGTGGATCAAGTGGCTTACGCTGGTCATGGTGGCTGCGATTCTTGTCCGGCTTATCTGGTATTGATTAAGGGCGATTCGGAATAGGTATGGTAAAAGCCTCATGTCGTTACCCGATAGTAGAAGGTAGGGTTCAAGTTTTTGTTTTAAAAAAATAAACCGGCTACCCAATGACGCATATTACAAGTTTGTTTAAAAGTTTTAATGGTCGTTTCAGTCGCAGATTGTTGATTCAAACGACGAATATCTTCAGGCTACTGTTCAATGTCGGTGCGTTGCCACTGACCCTCATTAGGCCGACAGCGTTGCCTTTATGTCGGGCTCGCAGTTGCTCCGGAATGTTCCTTTTGAGTAGTGCCTGAAAGCAATCCCTGAATCGGTCGATCACATTAATTTAAATTCTGAGAAATCAAGGTTCATCCGATATGACAGAACGAAACGACCCATTTCCGACTCGCCTTAAAAAACATCTTGATCCTTTCACCCGCCTGGACCCGATTGTGCACGCGCGCAACCAACGTCGCTGGGAAGGTCCGCTTGATGAGGTCGCCATGTCCCACTACGAGCGTGACGGTTTCCTCTGGTTTGAGGGTTTCTTTTCCCAAGAGCGTGTGGAGCCCTTTTTTGACGAGCTGCGGGAAATGGCCAAAGATGAAAAACTCATGCAGTCAGACCAGATCATCCGCGACCCGGCCAGCGGCGCCATACGGTCAGTATTTGGCATGCACGAATTGTCTGAAAATTTCGACCGGTTAACCCGGGACCCCAGAATACTGGGGATGGTGCGCCAGCTTCTCGGTAGCGAAGTGTATATTCACCAGTCACGAATCAATGACAAGTTCGGTTTTGAGGGTAGCGGTTTTGACTGGCACTCTGATTTCGAGACCTGGCACGCTGAAGATGGTATGCCAAGGATGAGAGCGGTGAGTGCCTCTTTGATGCTGACGGATAATACCGAGTTCAACGGTCCGCTGATGTTGATCCCCGGTTCCCATCACGTTTTTGTGCCCTGCGTGGGGGAGACACCGGACATGAACTGGAAAGAGTCCCTGAAAGCTCAGCGTCTGGGGGTTCCGGACCGGAAGGCTTTGGGCTGGATGGCTGACCGGGGCAGCATCCAGGCGCCAAAAGGCCCTGCTGGCTCTTTGCTGCTGTTTGAATGCAACACCTTACATGCGTCTAACGAGAATATGTCCCCGTGGCCACGATCGAACCTGTTTTTCGTTTATAACAGCGTGGATAATGCACTGGGTGAGCCCTACGCGGGAACAACTTCGCGTCCCGAATTTCTTGGTAATCGCAAAAACACGGAGGCGCTGACAATGCATGACGATTTCCCGGAATTGTCCAACCAGGGTGTCAAACCGTTGCGCGCTTGATACTGTTGCTACCTTCTCAAGTTCTCTGCACAAAAAACGCCAGCCCTGAGGCTGGCGTCTCTGATTAACCCTTTCAGGTCATAGCTGGAATCAACTAGCGATTCAGGCGACGTTCGCTTCAGCGGCGCGCTTGGTATAGTTGTCCATTTTGTCGAAGTTCAGGTACCTGTAGATCTCTTTCGACATGCTGTTCAGGTCCTTGGCGTACTCCATGTACTCCGCTGGAGTCGGCAACTTGCCCAGTACAGCGCCTACTGCCGCCAGTTCCGCAGAGGTCAGGTACACGTTGGCACCATCGCCCAGACGGTTGGGGAAGTTACGGGTTGACGTAGACAGTACCGTCGATTTGGCCGCCACCCGTGCCTGGTTTCCCATGCACAGTGAGCAGCCCGGCATTTCGGTGCGCACACCAGCAGTGCCGTAGATATTGAAGTAGCCTTCTTCCATCAGCTGGGCTTCGTCCATCTTGGTGGGTGGTGACATCCACAGACGGGTTTTCAGCGGCTCTTTGTTCATCGCCAGCAGTTTACCCGCCGCGCGGAAGTGACCGATGTTGGTCATGCACGAACCGATGAACACTTCGTCCACCTTGTCGCCGGCCACTTCGGACAGCATGCGGGCATCGTCCGGGTCGTTCGGGCAACACACGATCGGCTCTTTGATATCAGCCAGATCGATTTCGATCACGTGCGCATACTCGGCGTCTTTGTCAGCACGCATCAGCTTCGGATCTGCCAGCCACGCTTCCATGTTCCTGGCGCGACGTTCCAGAGTGCGCGGGTCGCCGTAACCTTCAGCAATCATCCAACGCAGCATGGTGATGTTGGAGTGCAGGTATTCGGCGACCGATTCTTCCGACAGGTTGATAGTACAACCGGCGGCAGAACGCTCGGCAGAGGCGTCGGACAACTCGAAAGCCTGTTCGGCCGTCAGGTGCTCAAGGCCTTCAATTTCCAGGATGCGACCGGAGAATTCGTTGATCTTGCCTTTTTTCTCAACGGTCAGCAGACCCTGCTTGATGCCGTACAGGGGAATGGCATGGACCAGGTCACGCAGAGTGATCCCGGGCTGCATGTCGCCTTTGAACCGAACCAGAACCGACTCCGGCATGTCCAGCGGCATAACGCCGGTTGCGGCGGCAAAAGCGACCAGTCCGGAACCTGCCGGGAAGGAGATGCCCATCGGGAAACGGGTGTGGGAGTCACCACCGGTGCCGACGGTATCCGGCAGCA
>JBBQMX010000212.1:0-4783 GCA_038329375.1 Pseudomonadales bacterium
GATTCAGGCGAGCTCCCGGGCGTCACAACGGCCCGCGGGTGAGAGTATGAAGAGTTACTTCCGGCGGGCAGTTCAACCGCACATTGATCACTGATGTGCCGGAGCCCGGTGAGGTATACCCGTGCATACCGTTGCGGCGCCATGAGCCGCGACCGAGAGACCGGGGGCAATCGGCATCCAGCGTCATGGGGATGCCGCCGGGCAGGCAAATTTGACCGCCATGGGTGTGCCCACAGAGGAATACGTCATACCCGGCGTAACCCGCCTCGCGCCAGATCTCTGGTGTGTGGCTGAGTAGAATGGTGGTGGAGCCATAGGGAATCTGGTCGCCGGCCTTGTGCAGATTGTGGGCCTTGTAGAAGTGGGCATCATCCACGCCGGCAATGTAGAGAGTTTCACCGTCGCGCTCGATCCAGGTGTGCTCATTCAGCAATACCTGATAGTCCATATCTTCCAGCCCGGGCAGCATGCGTATGCTGTCGTGGTTGCCCAGCACCGCGATGGCACGGCCCTGAATGGCCGCCCGCAGTTTTTTCATGCCGGCCAGGGCATTGTCGATGGCCCCCCAGGTCCGCTTTCGGTAATCTCCGGTTAATACACACAGGTCATACTTCAGCGGAGTGATGTGATCTATGACGGCTTGCAGGTTGGCTGCGTCCATATCTACATGCAGGTCGGTCAGGTGCAGAATACGAAGCCCGTCAAACGCAACCGGCAAGTTCGGCAGGCAGAAGGTGTTATGGGCAGTTCTGAGGTTGCGGCTGTTACGCTGGCCGCGTCTCAACATGCCTGAAAGCCAGAGACAGCCCCGGATCCAGTGGTGGGAAGAACGCCAGTTCTCAAGGTGAAAGGTATGATGATCCTGGCCGAACACCAATGCTTCGGACTCCTGTTCTATGCGAAGCCGCTGGCGAGCGTGCACTGCGCCAAGCCGGAGACTTAAACGGTATTCCAGCAATTCGTCCTTCTGTGTGGCGGAGTGAGCCTGTCCTGTCATAGTGATCTGATGTGGTTATTTGTTTGTGTTGAGATGCCGATGATAACTCTCTCCATTATGGTTTGCTCTGAGGAAGTCGCAACTATCACTACGTAAACGGTAATTTTCAGGAAAGCTAATGGCCCCCACGCGACAAGATGATAGCCCGACATTGCCAGAATTGTTTTTGATTTTTCTACGCTTGGGGTTGACTTCGTTCGGCGGCCCCGCGGCGCACCTGGGGTTCTTCCACGATGAATTTGTCCGCCGCCGACAATGGCTGACGGATGCAGCTTATGGCGAGGTGGTAGCCTTGTGTCAGTTGCTACCTGGCCCTGCCTCCAGTCAGGTAGGACTCGCGGTAGGATTCCTGCAGCGGGGCTACCGCGGTGCTGCGCTGGCCTGGCTGGCCTTCACCTTGCCGTCGGCTTTGCTGATGGGGCTGTTTGCCGCGGGTTTGACGGTCTGGCCCGAGGCTGGCCAGGGCGGATGGGTAGAAGGGCTCAAATTGTTTGTGGTGGCCGTTGTCGCACAGGCGGTGTGGCAAATGGGGAAAACTCTGTGTCCTGATCCGGCGCGCATGACGATTGCACTGACTGTTGCTGCCGCGCTCTTGATCGTCGGTTCGGTGTGGATGCAATTGCTTGCCCTGATTGCCGCCGGTGCTGTAGGTGCGGGCCTAAAGAAAGCCAGTAGCCCCGGCAGCGAGGCTCTGTTGATGCCGGTACAGGGCCGCAGGCCGTTGGCTTTCGCGGCAGCGTTTGTGCTGTTGTTGTTGGCGTCTTTCCTGCCGTTCGCTACGGGTAGTCTGCCCTGGCTTAGCGCCGAACTTTATCGCTCCGGTGCCCTCGTATTTGGTGGCGGCCATGTGGTTCTGCCCTGGCTGGAATCATCGTTCGTGGCCTCCGGCGCAATGCCGGCAGATACCTTCCTTGCGGGCTATGGGGTGGTGCAGGCAATGCCCGGCCCTTTGTTCAGCTTTTCGGCGTTTCTCGGCACCGCAGAGTCCGGTTTTGTGGGTGGGCTGATTGCGGTGGTGGCAGTCTTTCTGCCTGGCACCCTGCTGGTTTTCGCCGGTCTGCCGATCTGGACCTACGTTCGTCAGCACCCGGGTGCCCGTCATTTTCTGGCTGGTGTAAGCGCAGGGGTGGTGGGTCTGCTGTTGGCTGCGCTCTATGACCCGGTCTGGACATCGGCGGTAAAGTCGCCCGAGGCGTTGGCATTTGTGTTGGTTATATGGACTGCGCTGGCACTCTGGCGTTTCCCCGTTTGGCTAATGGCACCGGCTTGCGCTTTTGCAGGAGCATGGTGGTTGTAGGCTGGCCGCCAAATGAGGGCTGGCAAATGCGTTATCGAGCTCCCAGAATAGGAGCGTAACTCTACTGAAATTTATGAGGGCACCTATGAGTACATCCTGCGACATTCCGGGCATGAACGTTCCCAAAAACCGGTTTCCTGGCCCGGACATCGACCTGCCTGCTCCCGCTTCAGGGGGTGAGCAGCGCCTGGTAATGGGCGGCGGCTGCTTCTGGTGCGTGGAGGCTGTGTATCTGGCCATCAATGGCGTCAGCCGGGTGGTCTCAGGCTATGCCGGTGGTGCTGCCGAGAATGCGAATTATGACAGCGTATGTTCAGGCCAGACCGGCCACGCGGAAGTCATCGAGGTGCATTACAACTCATCCGAGGTGAGTTTTGGCGAGTTGCTCAAGGTGTTCTTTTCCGTGGCTCATGACCCGACCCAGCTTAATCGCCAGGGCAATGACCGCGGCACTCAATACCGCTCTGCCATTTTCTATGACAACGATGAGCAAAAGCGGGTGGCTGAGGCTTATATCCGGCAGCTCGACGATGCGGGTGTATACCCCGCACCCATAGCGACGACTCTGGAACCATTGGATGCGTTTTACCCGGCGGAGGATTACCATCAGAATTTCGCCGCCCGGAATCCCTATCAGCCTTATGTGATGGCGGTTGCGACCCCCAAGCTGGACAAACTCATCAAAGGATTTCCCGACCGGCTGAAGCCGGAATACTCCGATCAATCATAGCCTGAGGAGGCTTCTATGAGCACATCTGCATCCGGTTATGACCTTCAATCCCTGACTCCTGCTGAGATCGAGCGCCTGGCCGCAAAGCTGACAGCGGAAGAACGTTCGGTGCTGCTGGACCATGGCACTGAGAGGCCGTTCTGCGGAACACTGCTCGACAACAAGAAAGACGGCGTCTATCACTGCCGTCTTTGTGAGCTGCCCTTGTTTCGCTCCGACGCCAAGTTCGACTCCGGCACCGGCTGGCCTAGCTTCTTCCAGCCCTTTGACTCTGACCACATTCGCTCTATCGAGGACAGCAGCCTCGGAATGACTCGAATAGAAGTGCGTTGCCCGCGGTGTGACAGCCATCTTGGGCATGTATTTCCCGACGGTCCACCGCCGACTAACCAGCGTTATTGCCTTAATTCTGTAGCACTGGACTTCCGACCGGTCCAAATCTGATTGGAGCTGTCACCAGAACGTCATGTTCAGACGGTACACTGCAAGAGTCTGCATTGTAGTTGTGCCCGTCATCCCCGACGGTTTCATTAAGGGCTGGATGCCCGAAACGGCCAAGGACGGCTATTTTTAAGCTTTTCCTCCCCTGCTTTTTCCTGTGCCCAGCCTGCCGCCAGGTAATTTTAAAAAATAAAAAATAATTCCCTTCGCCTGCATCTTTTGCCGCTCGCTGGACGTTCCCCCTGTGGTGGAGTTATTCGCCGGTCAAATCAACGATTCTCATGAGCCCACAACAACAACGGCTCAGATAAACGGAGAGACAGTCATGAGAACAAAAATATCGATAGCGACACGCCTGGTATTGGGGTTACCCGTAGCCGCATTTGCCTCCATGGTTTTCGCCGAGTCGCCGAAAGGCTCGTTCAGTGACCCGTTCGCGGAGCCCACCATCGTAGTAGACGGGCAGGTTGTAGAAACCGACGAGAAATGTGTTGTCAACGGCGAAGGCCTGGACGAGTGCAAGCCCGCAGCGGGAACCATGGCATTGCTGGAAGATGGGCGAATTCTCTACCTGAATGCATTGGAAGGTACCGAGAATGTGGAGCTTTCAATCGTTGCGGAGTTTGGTGAGGTTTCGGTAAACGATCAGAGCCGCGTACTTTCGCTGGGTGATAATGACACTCCGGAATGGCTCAAACCGAGCCCTCTTCGCGCAGGCGCTAACCCGGATGGCAATGACAGCGAGACCCTGCTCAACGGCACCGAGCTGGATGGATTGATCGATACCGCTGACAACACCGCGAAAAACGACGGCGCACTGTTTTGCTCTGACGTCATTGGGCTGGCAGATGGCCGGGTGATGGCCGTGGGTGGCACCGATTATTATTCCGAGCCGGGCATTGATGGCCTTCCTTTGGGCGTGGCAGAGCTGGAGGGGATCAAGAACTCTCGTATCTTTGACCCGGAAACCAATACCTGGACCCAAAGCGGCGATATGAATTATGGCCGTTGGTACCCTTCCATGGTGACGCTGCCAGACAGCAAGATTTTTGTCGCCAGTGGTGTGACCAAGCTGCTTAAACCGGTTTATCCCGAAGATCCGTTAAACAGTGGCCGAAATGTGGTCCAAACCGAAACTTATAATCCCTGTGCCGGAGTCTGGACCCAGAACCCGTCGACTGCCGATCGTACTTTACCGTTGTATCCGCGGCTGCACCTGCTGCCCAATGGCCATGTGCTTTATAACGCGGGCGGTCAGGCCTTCAACCCGTTCGGCCAGGGCTATGATCAGGCCTTGTGGAACATTGTGGCGACCTAC
>JBBQMX010000213.1:0-4778 GCA_038329375.1 Pseudomonadales bacterium
AGGAGTTGTTCCAGCGCGTCTGGTACGGCGAAGCCGAGAACGACAGCTTCAACCGGCTGGTGTTGGCGTCCTATTTGAGTTGGCGCCAGATTGCGGTGCTACGGACTTATGCCCGGTATATGAGGCAGATCCGTATCTCCAACAGTCAGACGTTTATCTCCAATACCTTGGTGAACCACGTGTCACTGGCACGCCTGCTGCTCGATTTTTTCGAAGCCCGCTTCAATCCGGCCCGTGCACGCAGCGTAGGCAAGATCCGGGCAGCCCAGCAAAAGCTTGAAATAGAGTTTAATGCCGGCCTGGATAGCGTTGAAAATCTCAGTGAAGACCGGGTTCTGAGACTTTATCTGGAATTGATGCAGGCTACCTTGCGAACTAACTACTATCAGCCTGACATTGACGGTGAGGCAAAGTCCTATATCAGCCTGAAGTTCGACCCGGCCTTTATTCCGGAGATGCCGCTTCCCAAGCCAATGTTCGAGATATTCGTCTATTCACCGCGGGTGGAAGGTGTGCATTTGCGAGGTGGCCGCGTTGCCCGAGGTGGCCTGCGGTGGTCAGACCGGTTCGAGGATTACCGCACCGAGATTCTGGGTCTCGTAAAAGCTCAGCAGGTCAAGAATGCGGTCATCGTGCCGGTAGGTGCGAAGGGCGGTTTTGTCGCCAAGCGACTGCCAGACGGCTCTGACCGCGAAGCGTTCCAGAAAGAGGGCATTGCTGCCTACAAAACCTTTATCTGTGGCTTGCTGGACATTACCGACAATCTGGTGGAAGGCCAAATCAAGCCGCCGCAGAATGTGGTTCGTCACGACGACGACGATCATTACCTGGTGGTGGCTGCCGACAAAGGCACGGCGACCTTCTCTGACATCGCCAATGGACTGTCGGCCGAGTACGGTTTCTGGATGGGTGATGCTTTCGCCTCCGGCGGGAGCAACGGTTATGACCACAAGAAGATGGGTATCACGGCCAAAGGCGCCTGGGT
Organism: Pseudomonadales bacterium; assembly: GCA_038329375.1. Lineage (GTDB taxonomy): Bacteria > Pseudomonadota > Gammaproteobacteria > Pseudomonadales > Oleiphilaceae > Marinobacter. Next base: position 986 of record JBBQMX010000213.1, read on the forward strand.
TTCGGTAGAACGTCACTTCCGGGAACTGGGAATTAACCCGGCTAAAGACGAATTCTCAGTGATTGGCATCGGGGATATGGCCGGTGACGTGTTTGGTAATGGCTTGCTGCGCTCCGACAAAGCCCGCCTGGTGGCAGCGTTCAACCACCTGCACATTTTCATCGATCCGACGCCGGACCCGGCCAAAAGCTTTGTCGAGCGGCAGCGGATGTTTGATCTGGCTCGGTCGTCGTGGGCGGATTACAACGCCGAGCTGATCTCTGCCGGTGGCGGCGTTTTCAGCCGCAGTGCCAAGTCCATCCCGGTCAGCGCGGAGATGAAAAAACTGCTGGGTATCAAGTCGGACCGGGTACCTCCGAATATGCTGATTTCCCATATTCTCAAGACCCAGGCCGATTTGCTCTGGTTTGGTGGCATCGGCACCTACATCAAAGCCGGCAGTGAATCCCATGGCGATGTGGGAGACAAGGCCAATGACGGTTTGCGTATTGACGGCAAGGATCTCCGCTGCAAGGTGCTGGGGGAGGGCGCGAACCTGGGAATTACCCAGCTGGGGCGCATCGAATACGACCTGGCAGGCGGCCGTCTGAATACAGATTTCATTGATAACGCAGGCGGGGTTGACTGCTCTGACCATGAAGTAAACATCAAAATCCTGCTCAACCGCGTTGTGGCCGCCGGTGACCTTACCGAGAAACAACGTAATGTCATGCTGGAAAAAATGACCGACGATGTGTCAGTGCTGGTACTCCAGAATAATTACCGTCAGACCCAGGCTATCAGTATTGCCAGCATGGACGCGGCGACGCGTATTGAGGAGTACCGTCGCTTGATGAACACCTTTGAAAATGAAGACAAGCTTAACCGGCAACTGGAGTTCCTGCCCGATGAGGAAGTGCTGGCAGAGCGTAAGGCAAAAAAGCAGGGGCTTACCCGGCCGGAACTGTCGATATTGATTTCCTACGTCAAAGGCGACCTCAAGCAGGTATTGATAGCGAGCGACTTGCCGGACAATCCGAGCCTTGCCGGTGAAATTCATAAAGTATTCCCAGGCGCTCTGAACAAGAAATTTGCGGCGGAGTTGAATGATCACCGGCTGCGCCGGGAGATCATCGCTACCCAGGTGGCCAACGACATGGTTAACCACATGGGCATTACCTTTGTCGAAAGCCTGTCCCAGTCTACCGGGGCCTCATCATCGGCCATTGCCCTGGCCTGGATCATAGCGCGGGAAGTGTTCCGGCTTGATGTCTGGTGGGACAAGATTGAGGCGCTCGACTACAAGGTGCCGGCACAGCTGCAGATGCAGTTGATGAGCGATCTGATGAGATTGATGCGACGGGCGGTTCGTTGGTTGCTGCGTAATCGCCGCAGCGAGCTTAACGTTCAGTCCCATATGGACCGTTTCGTGGACAGTATTGGCCGTATTGCCGCCGATCTTCCGGATTATCTGGGCGCTCAGGCCGAAGCCGAGTGGCAGAAGCACTACGACAGCATGCGTGAGAAAAATATTCCTGATGATTTAGCGGCGGTTGTTTCCGGGACATCATACCTGTATTCGGCGCTGGGCATCATTGAGGCCCACGAATCCACAGGTATGCCTCTGAAAACGGTTGCAAACCTCTACTACACGTTGGGCGAGCGGCTGGAGCTCAACTGGTTTGCGAATGCCATTGCAAAGCTTATACCGAATTCCCATTGGCAAGCGTTGGCGCGAGATAGTTTCAGGGAAGACCTGGATTGGCAACAGCGTGCACTGACCGCCGGGGTGCTCAAGCTTGCCGACAGTTCAAGTGACGTGGATACCTGTGTCGATAACTGGATGGCCCAGTATGAGCCGATGGTTTTGCGTTGGAAGTCCATGTTGTCGGAACTTCGTGCTGTTCGCGAGCCGGAATATGCCATGTTCTCAGTAGCTCTTCGGGAGCTTTTGGACCTGGCTCAGAGTACGTTTCATAATCCGTTGGTTTTGCCAGAGCCCGCATCGCACTGATTGGTGCTGATGCGGTGATCGCGCCTTGCCGGATACCAGAGCAATCGGGCGGGCGATTTTCTTTCAGGCCGGTATAATGTGATCGGTTTTTCTGGTTTGCAATCAACGTCAGGTACCTGTTTATGCGAGGACTGAAACAACTGCTTGAGAAAAACGAGAATTGGGCTGCGGGAATCAAGAAACAGGATCCCGACTTCTTCAAGCGACTGTCCAATCAGCAGTCTCCCGAATATCTGTGGATTGGCTGTGCCGATAGCCGGGTGCCCGCAAACCAGATCGTTGATCTGTTGCCGGGGGAATTGTTTGTGCACCGGAACGTCGCCAACGTTGTCGTGCACACCGATTTCAATTGTCTGTCGGTTCTGCAGTTTGCGGTAGATGTGCTCAAGGTCAAACACATCATGGTGGTGGGCCATTACGGCTGTGGCGGCGTCAAGGCTGCCCTCACCAACAGTGGTTTTGGCTTGCTCAGCAACTGGTTGCGTCACGTGCAGGATGTTCGGGACAAGTATGCCAGTGTGCTGGACGCATTACCCTCAGACGGTGACAGGGTCGATCGGTTGTGTGAGTTGAACGTTGTTGAGCAGGTTAGTCATGTGTGCCAGAACACCATTGTTCAGGAAGCGTGGGCAAGGGGTCAGACACTGTCGGTTCATGGCTGGGTTTACGACGTGGCGGATGGCCTGTTGCGCGATTTCGGCCTGTGTATAACCAGTGAGGCCGAACGTCAGCCGGTCAAGGAAACCAGTGTCGCCGAACTGATCTCCCGGCCCGTGCGAACCGGCCGGGCAAAAGGTTAGCGCCCGCGGATGTCGACATATAGCAACGCCTGCGAGGCTTTACTGCGTAACCGACAGTTTGTCACCGGTCGTCTGGCGCTGATAGGTGTTCGCAGCGCGACGCTGTTGAGACATTGGCCAGAGGGCGGTTTTGCAGTCACTGATCATATTGGTACCTTCGCGCAGCTGGAGCAGGTTGCTGGCTGGCAGAGCGTCTTTGGAACGCCCGCGACCGGACTCTGCGTTGGCAGTTGCAATACCGCGGTTGTCTTCCTCCCCAAGGCCCGTGATGAGCTGACGTTTCGGCTAAGGCTGGCCGCCTCACTGCTTGTGCCGGACGGCCACATGTTGCTGATCGGCGAAAAGCGTGAAGGTATTGCCGGTGCGGTCAAGCAACTGAAGGAGGTAGCGCCGGCATCGGAAAAAGTCGACAGCGCCCGCCATTGTCAGGTCTGGCTGGGAAAGCCCGAGCAGGTTGGCATCGTCTTTGATGAGTCTGCCTGGGTTAACTGGCATACCGTTACTGTCGCAGGCATATCCCTGGCGGTTGCCGGTCTGCCCGGTATTTTCAGTGATGGCCGGCTGGATGAGGGCACGGCGCTATTGCTGGAGTCGCTGAATACCGCCAGGCCGAAGGGGCCTGTGCTGGATTTCGCGTGTGGGGCGGGAGTTATCGGCGCCTGGTTGCACAAGCGTTGGGGGATTGCCGTTGACGGTGTTGATGTGCAGGCGCAGGCGGTAACCTGTGCCGCTTTGACCTATGACCTTGCCGGGGCATCCGGGAGAATCCTGCCGTCCGAAGGGCTCAATGAAATCACTGGTCGCTATCAAACTATTATCACCAACCCGCCGTTTCATTCCGGTGTCTCGACCGACACCTCAATGACGGAGGACTTTCTGAAACAGGCTGCGCGAAATTTGAATCCTGGTGGTGAATTGCGTCTGGTCGCCAATGGCTTCCTGCCTTATCCGCGTTTAATCAGGCAGCACATCGGTAACTGCCGGGTGTTGGCTAAAACCC
>JBBQMX010000214.1:0-4750 GCA_038329375.1 Pseudomonadales bacterium
ATGAAGATCCGGACCGCCTCAAAAAACCCATACGCCGCATCGCCACCGGCTGGCAGGAAATGGAATGGGATCAGGCCTTTGACTTGGTGGCTGAGCGCCTGCACCAGGTCCGTACTGAACACGGCAAGAACGCGATCGGGGTGTACCAGGGTAATCCGAACGTACACAACCATGGTGCCATGGTTGCCTCGATGCCTTTCCTGCGGGCCATCGGCAGCCAGAACCGGTTCTCTGCAACCTCCAACGATCAGCTCCCGCACATGCTCGCCAGCCTGGAAATGTTTGGCCACCAGGTACTCTTCCCGATTCCGGATATTGATCGCACTGACCTGTTCATGTGCATTGGCGCCAACCCCATGGCGTCCAATGGCAGCCTGATGACCGTGCCGGACATTCGTGGCCGGCTCAAGGCGCTGAAACACCGGGGTGGAAAATTAGTGGTGATTGATCCCCGTAGAACTGAAACCGCCAAACTGGCGGACGAGTTTCACTTTGTGCGCCCGGGCAGTGATGCCCTGCTGCTGATGGCCATGGTCAATACCCTGTTTGCCGAGGACAGGGTTGACCTGGGCCACGCCGAGCCCTGGACACGGGATGTGGACTTGGTACGTCTGGCAGCGCTGCCCTTCACACCGGATGCCGTCAGCGCCCACACAGGATTGACGCCGGACGCCATCAGAGACCTTGCACGCCAGCTTGCCACCACTCCGAAGGCTGCTCTGTATGGACGTATCGGCACCAGCACCCAGGCACACGGTGGCGTCGCAACCTGGCTAATCTATGTGCTTAACATTCTCACCGGCAAGCTCGACGCTACCGGTGGTGTCATGTTTACGCAGCCAGCCATTGATATGGTCGAGCTCGGTGCGATGTCCGGTCAGAAGGGCCATTTCGGGCAGCGTTCCAGCCGGGTTAAAGGGCTGCCGGAATTTGGTGGCGAGTATCCATCAAGCACCATCGCGGACGAGATTCTGACGCCAGGCGAGGGCCAGATACGGGCATTTGTCACCGTAGCGGGCAATCCGCTGCTCTCCAGCCCCAATGGCGGCCGCCTTGAGGAAGCCTTTAGCGGGCTGGAGTTCATGGTGTCGGTGGATTACTACCTCAATGAAACCACCCGCCACGCCGACGTCATTCTGCCGCCGACGGCGGCTCTGGAACGCAGCCACTACGATCTTATCTTCAGCATGTTTGCGGTGCGCAATATAGCCAAGTACAGCGCCGCACTGTTTGACGCCGGCCCGGATACCCGCCACGACTGGCAGATTATGCTGGAGCTCGCTCACCGCCTGGAGAAAAAGCGCAAAGGCGGTCGTCTGCCGTTGCGTGCTGAAGCAGGTTGGCGGGCGTTCAAGCAGATCGGACCAGACCCGTTGCTCGATATCCTGCTGCGGAGCGGTCCTTACGGTACCCACCTGGGGCCAGCGAAAACTCTCATGCAACCGGCCATAGACCTGCTGATGGGCATACTGCCGACCCGACACCCGTTAAAAGCCCTGGCCCGCCTGAGTCCACTGGATCGCCGATGGCGTGACCTGCCCAAAGGGTTGTCGATCTCAACGCTCAAAGCCAACCCCAGCGGTATTGATCTGGGCCCTTTACGACCCTGCCTGCCGGACCGTCTCTATACCCGGGATGGCAAGATCAATCTGGCTCCCCGGCGTTACCTGCGGGATCTGGATCGTTTGCTGGCGCGCCTCGATACCCCGGTGTCCGACGAACTCCTGCTGATTGGCAGGCGTCATGTGCGCAGCAATAATTCCTGGATGCACAACAGCCAGCGCCTGGTGAAAGGCAAGGACCGCTGTACAATGATGATTCATCCCGAGGACGCTTCGCGCTTCGGCCTTTTGGAGGGCGATGCCGCCGAATTGACCACCGACGCCGGTAAAATCGTGGTGCCGGTAGAAATCACCGATGACCTCATGCCCGGAGTGGTATCCGTTCCCCATGGTTGGGGGCATTCCCGCAAGGGCACCCGACAGGCAATCGCGGAAGCTCATGCCGGCGCCAGCATCAACGACATTATTCGGGATGACCAGATTGATCCGCTCAGTGGCACCTCCGTATTGAATGGTCAGAACGTCCGCGTTAAAGCATGGAAGGCGGAGCGCAGCCAGAAGCGGGCCTGAAAAAGTTCCGCGCGTCGCATTCTTTGCTATGCTGGCAACCCTGAAACGCCATTTTTTGAACCACTAACAAGGAGTTTCCGACATGCCGGTCTGGTCGCAATGGATACTGATTTTCATGGGTTTAGTGGCGATTTTACTGCTGGTCCTGTTCATTAATCGCCAAACCAAAGTGCTCAAACGAGACAAGTCCACCGCCAACCGCGCCAAGATATTTCAGGATGAACGCAGAGCCAGTATGGTCGAGAGCATCCGCGTGCTGGCAATGGCGGTGGAGCAGAACCAGATCGAGTATTCCGAAGCCTGTCTGCGAATAAAGGGGTTGCTGGAACACCTGGCGCCCGAACTTCTGAAACAGACACCGTACCGGATTTTCCAGGAAATGCATGAGCATATGGAGCACATGCCCACCCATCAGGCTCGTCAGGATACTGATGTGAAATTTGTTGAGAAGATGGACAAAGAGCGTTTTGCCCTGGAACAGAAGCACGCTGACGCCATTCGTCGCGCGGCGACAGCCATCAGGCACCATCAGTTTTAACCGTTGCCTGTGATCAGGACTGCATGATGCCGGCCATGGCCATGATGCTCGCTTTGTTCTGCACCAGCTCATCGAACTGTTCTTCCACCCTGTTACGATTCAGGCCCAGTTGCTCGAACATTGAATCAGGCACACTCTCTCCGGCCCCGAGCGGAACACCCCTGGCGGTCAATAGCTGACGTCCGAGCCAGAGCAGCTTTGGATACACATGATGCGGGCCAGAATAGTCGGGACCTTTCTGGTGCCGGATCGCCGTGTTGATCTCATCCGGCATACCCCAGTTGCTCATCAGTTGAGCGCCAATCTGTTCCCTGGTCACGCCCAGCAGGTGGTGCTCGACCACGGCGGTATCCAGATGTGAGTTAACCTCCCAGGCACGGCAGGCCAGGTTGAAATGCGGCGGAAACACCTGAGCCAGAACCAGATAACCAAAGTTGTGAAGTAAGCCCGCAAGGTACGCCAGCCCAAAGGCCGGACGTTCGCCCCGGCGCATCATGCTGGCCAGAACACCGGCTGATTGCGCCTGCCAGATAGCTTGTTGCCAATAGCCGACATAACCTTCAGGCTGATCATCGGGTTGCTTCAGGGCACGGCCAAGAGCCAGGCCCATGGCGAGATTCATCACCAGATCAAATCCTAACACCCGTGACACCGCGTCATGAACCGAGCGCACCTGCCCTGCCGCCGCGTAGAATGAAGACGAAGCCCAACTGACCACTTGGGCGGCCAGACTTGGATCGCTCTCAACCACGTCGACCAGATCCCCCATTACGGCATTTGGATTAACACGGAGATGAATGATCCGCTGGGCTGTTTCCGGTAACGGTGGCAACTCAAGAGTGTCGTCTAGTCGCTGCTGGATCCGCAAGCCGGTAAAGCGCTTCAGAGCTGACCGCAGCTGCGCCTGATCATCTTGCGGCCGGCTCAGGTTTACCCCAATGTCGGCCACAGCGACGCTAAACGCGCCTCGCTCAAAACCCTCCGTGAGTGCTGCCAATCCCTTACTATCGAGGGATAGCCGCTCTGACGTCCGGTCGTCCAGGTAAATGCAGACCGTTGACATACCATCGACAGTTCTATCGATGTAGGAGAGCAATCCGGTCAGTGCGGGCATGGCCGGCAATGCTTTAACACCGATTCGCTCCCCAACACGCACCTGGTGCTTGACAGGCATTAAGTGGAGGTCGCGACCCAGTTGTTTGTTGAGGGCCGAAATATCGAACAGGTCCTGATGACGGACAATAACCTGAACCTGGCCCTGATCATCGCTGAGAAGCACCATACGAAGCACATCGCTCACATCGGCACTGGCCTCTCGCAACGTCCAACCGGGCGCAGTCTCTTCCAGCAACTGCCGGACTGAGACGGGTAGTTCCATGATATCCCCCTAAGATAATGGTCAGCAGTGCGCTCGCCGGCGATCTCTAACCCAAAACAAGAATCTGGCTACAGTCTAGCTGATAACATCAGAAAACCCTGATGATTTACTGCAGACTGGTCGACATTCCTGAAGCAGGGTTGATACTTACACGTCACCGTAGCGAAGTCTTTCCCCCAGCCAGCGACGGATAAGTGCATCCACCACTAATTTGTCACCCACTAACGACGGCGCAACCCCTCGGACGGTTTCAATCCAGTTTTTGTCGCGCTCAAAATCCGCCAGCCTGAACTGCATCATGCCCGTCTGCTTGGTGCCAAGTACCTCGCCAGGGCCACGAATTTCGAGGTCTTTTTCAGCAATCACAAAGCCATCCTGGCTTTCCCGCAGTACCTGTAATCGGGCTTTACCATTCTGGGACAAGGGTGGATGGTACATTAATACGCAAAAGCTGGCCTCCTCCCCCCGTCCGACCCGCCCACGAAGTTGATGCAGTTGCGCAAGACCAAGGCGCTCGGGGTTTTCAATAATAATCAGGGAAGCGTTCGGAACATCAACACCAACCTCAATAACGGTGGTCGCCACCAGCAAATCCAGCTTGCCGTTTTTGAACTGGTCCATCATGTCTACTTTCTCAGCCGCTTTCAGGCGGCCATGCACCAGCCCCACTTTCAATTCTGGCAGTCGGTCCGCCAGCGCCAA
>JBBQMX010000215.1:0-4744 GCA_038329375.1 Pseudomonadales bacterium
GCAGACGGCTGGATACTGGCAGACAGCCATATTCCGGTATCGAAGATCCAGGCAAACTTCGAAGCCATGAGCCCGCTGGAAATCATCGAGCAGATCAGTCTGAATGGCCTGCGTGCCCTGGTGCGTTACTTCCAGCCTTTACCCCTGCAACTGGCCGAAACCGGCAACCAGATAGCGACGGAACAACTGGGCGAGAGGGGCATTGTCCGTCACGGTGATGCCAACGCCAATCTGATGGTCACCGCCGAACTGCCTGCTGGCCACCTGCTGGTACTGGAGCAATCCCTGGAGCAGATTCTGGCGTTGTCAGGCAACACTCTGGGTTCCGTAATTGCCCGTAGCACCTTGCTGATCGTCGGTTTGATGTTGGTGCTGCTCGGCTATGCCAGCTGGTTGTCCTGGCGTATCACCAGATTGCAGCGGGCGGTAAGGGCCTGTGTCGATGGTGACGGCCGAATCCTTGGCACCCTGCCGCCAACCAAAGCGCGGGATGAATTGGGTGACCTCGCCCGTCAGTTCAGCCAGATGGTTGATAACCTGCAAGGCTATACCCGCTATCTGGAAAGTTTTTCCCGCCGTCTCTCCCATGAGCTAAAGACCCCGGTGGCCGTAGTGCGCTCATCGCTGGAGAACCTGTCCCAGGACATCCGTCCGGACCAGCAGGCGGTCTACATCGAACGCGCCCACCACGCCACCGACCGCCTGAGCCAGATCTTGCAGGGCATGAGTGAGGCAGCCAGGCTGGAACAGAGTTTCGACCAGGCCGAAAAAGAGGTATTTGATCTCGCCATCGTGGCGGCTCAGGCCGCCGGTGCGTATCAGGAACTCTCGCCCCGGCACCGGATTTGCTATGTCGGCCCGGTCAACGGCTGCACCCTCAACGGCTCACCGGAACTGCTGGTGCAACTGCTCGACAAGCTGGTGGACAACGCCCGGGACTTCACTCCGGAACAGGGGCGGATCGAGATTGACCTGAAACATCGGGCCAGCGGCCTGGAACTGAGTGTTTTTAACGAAGGCTCCACCCTGCCCGAGCATCTGGCGGGCGAGATTTTCAACCCGTTTGTATCGATCCGCGACGGCAAGGATCAGGGCCACCTGGGGCAGGGCCTGCTGATTGTAAGGCTGATTGCGGAATATCATGGCGGAACGGTTCAGGCCACCAACGAGAACGCTGGCGGTGGTGTCCGGTTCCGGGTGTCGCTGCCTGGAACCGGGCCACCGGAACATTAGTCCTCGAAGCGGCGGTCCGAGAACTGGCGATAGAACTGCTGTGCTGTGCGGCCATTACGCACGCCGCGACCCAACGCAAAGCGAATGGCCTCCTGGTGCAGCACCTTCCGGTTGACGACCTCCGGAAACAACGCATCGACAGCTTGCAGATAGACGTCCTGAGCAAAGGGATAAAACGACAACTGCAAACCAAACCGGTCCGCCAGCGACACCTGTTCTTCAATCGCCTCAGCCGGATGCAGCTCCCCGTTTCGGACCTCACTCTTAAGGTTATCCGCCATAAACTCCGGCATCAGGTGGCGTCGGTTGGAGGTGGCGTACACCCGGACATTCTCCGGTGGCAGCTCGAGCGAGCCTTCCAGCACGCTTTTCAGCGCCTTGTAGGCGGATTCCCCGGCTTCAAAGGACAGATCATCACAATAAATAATAAAGCGGTACGGCAACTCGCACAGGTCATCCACGATTTCCGGCAGATCCACCAGGTCATCCTTGTCCACCTCGATTACCCGCAAACCGTCATTCTCATAGCGGTTTAGCAGCGCTTTGATCAGGGAGGATTTACCTGTGCCCCGGGCGCCCCACAACAAGACGTTGTTGGCTGGCAGACCTTGCAGAAAACGTTCGGTATTGGTGGCGAGCGCGGCCTGCTGGCGCTCGATTCCCTGAAGCTGGTGCCATTGCACTGGGTCCAGCCTGGAGATCGCCCTGAGCCCCTGGCGATGACGGCGCCAGACCGCCGCGGGGGTATGAGACCAATCAACCGGATTATCTACTGGCATATCAGCTAAACCTCTGACGTTCGTTTTAGTTGCACGGCTGGACATCTTAACGTTATTTGACGGCCCTGCCTTCTCGCTATACGTCGTGGCCGGGTGCGCGCCGGTCTGATAAACTCCTGGCCCATAACACTCAATGATTCCCATGGAATGGGACACACCGGAGACGCAGGATGCGACAACTTCTTCCGGGCCTCACGCTGATCGTGAGCGCGCTGCCCTTATATCTGATCGCATACCCCGCCAGCGCCGAAATCTATCGCTGCCAGCTGGCCCATCAAACGGTCTTCTCAGACAGCCCTTGTGGCAGCAATGCCGAAACCGTCACCGTGAACCCGACGGTAACCGGAGGCAGGCTCGATACCGGCACCGACGTGGAATTCTGGCAGGCGCCTGCCCGAAAGCCCTCAAAAACCGGTAACGGGTGCTCCGGCGGCTATATCCAGTCCACAGAACTACGTCACTTGCGGGTAAAACAGCAAGTTCGCGAAGGCATGACGGAAAAACAGGTCCGGTACATTCTGGGTGCCCCGGACCACCACGACGGCCAGTGGTGGGTCTACCTCCGCAAAGGCGAAGAGACCGGCCGCTACCGGATGCGGGGCGGCTGTCTGGACCGCTGGCGCTGAACCGCAGTCGAAAACCGCAAACCTCCCGCTGACCTACCAGGTGCCGGTATTTTCCATGCTGGCCCAGGGTTCCGCGGGCGCCAACGCATCGCCTTTTTGCAGCAACTCGATTGAGATGTTATCCGGCGAACGCACGAAAGCCATATGACCATCCCGGGGCGGGCGGTTGATGGTGACGCCGTTAGCGTGCAAGTGCTCGCACAACTGGTAGATATCATCCACCCGATAAGCGAGATGACCAAAATTACGCCCACCCGCGTAGGATTCCGGATCCCAGTTATAGGTCAGTTCGATCATCGGAGCGCGGTCTTCCCGGGCCCGGGGCTCATCTTCCGGAGCAGAGAGGAAGACCAGTGTGAAGCGGCCTTTCTCGCTGTCCTTGCGGCTGATTTCCTGTAACCCCAGCAAGTCGCAGTAAAACCGTAGCGAGTCATCGAGATTGCTCACCCGGATCATGGTATGGAGATACTGCATGGTGGAACTCCTTTATAGCATTGGCCAATAAAACCAAAACGGATTAAGCTGCGCGCTAAATTAGTGCAATTTCGGTAGCAACCATGTCCCGTTTTCGTTTGCTGTTTGATAACTTTACGTTAGTCATGATCGTTGTGATCATTACCGCCACTGTACTGCCAGCCCACGGCACCGGCGCCACATTCTTTGGCTGGCTGACCAGTTTTGCGATTGCACTGCTATTTTTTATGCACGGCGCCAAACTGTCCCGGCAGGCGATCATCGCGGGCGCGACTCATTGGCGGCTGCACCTGCTGGTCTTCGGTTGCACCTTTATCCTGTTCCCGATTGTAGCCCTGATTTTTCAGCCGGTCCTGCGGCCAATATTGGGTGATGCCCTCTGGGTGGGCGTGCTGTACCTGTGTGCGTTGCCAGGCACAGTGCAGTCCGCCATTGCCTTTGCATCTTTGGCACGAGGCAATGTTCCGGCCGCCGTGTGCAGCGCTTCGGCTTCGAGCCTTCTGGGCATTTTCATCACCCCGATCCTGGTGAAGATCCTGCTGGATGCAGACGCAGGTACTGCCGGCACGCTCGAGGCTATCCTCAAGATCAGCGTGCAACTTCTGCTGCCCTTCCTGGCCGGACATCTAATGCGGCCCTGGATCGGTTTCTGGGTGGATCGCAACAAACTCTGGCTGAAGAACGTCGATCAGGGCTCCATTCTGCTGGTGATCTACACTGCGTTCAGTTCCTCAGTGATCGCCGGTCTATGGCAAGCAGTGCCGCCCATGTCACTGCTGATTCTGACAATAGTGTGCTGCGGGCTGCTGGCTATCATGCTGGTGATCACGACCTGGCTGGCTCGGATACTCAAGTTCAACAAGGAAGACGAAATCACCATTGTGTTCTGCGGCTCCAAAAAGAGCATGGCCACTGGTGTACCGATGGCCCAGGTGCTGTTCGCGGGCGGTGCCGTCGGCCCGGCCATTCTGCCTCTAATGGTCTTTCACCAGATCCAGCTGATGGTGTGCGCAGTCATGGCCCAGAACTACGCCCGTCGTGAACAGCCGGGCGATGAGGCGATTCAGGAAGTCCGCTAACGCGGGCCAATCCCTCAGGCTGCGGGTTTTACACCCACGTAGACGGTGTTGGTAGATTCGCAGTTCTGAAGGGGGTTATAGAACGCCACTACGTGAGAAGCCGTGTCTTCGAACAGCCCGTTCAGGGTAATCATGAATTCCTCGTCCGACGGATCGTTTGACCAGAGCGCAAACACGCCGCCCGGCCTTAGCTGTCGGGCCATCCGCTGCAGACTTTCGGTGGTGTAAAAACTCGCGTTGGAGTCGTTCAGCAAGGCACGCGGGGAATGATCAATATCCAGCAGGATGGCATCAAATAGACGGCCCGGCTGGTGCGGATCAAAGCCGGAACCTTCGCTCACCGCCAAATCAAAAAAGCTGCCATGAACGTAGCGACAGCGGGGGTCAACGTTCAGCGTCTGCCCCAGCGGCACTTTTTCCTGCTGATGCCACCCAATCACGGTATCCAGAGCTTCAACTACCAGCAGCTCACCGACCCGGTCACTGCGCAAGGCAGCCTCGGCGGTGTAGCCCAGCCCAAGCCCGCCTACCACCACACTCAGTTCATCGCCTT
>JBBQMX010000216.1:0-4702 GCA_038329375.1 Pseudomonadales bacterium
TCCGGCACCTCGATCTCGTGCTTCATCAGATCAATAAGGTTGGTGCCGCCGGCCAGAAAACGGGCCTGGCCGGGCTCGTCACGCCCGATATCTTCCACGGTCTGGATACGTCGATAGTCAAAGGGTTTCATGTCGCGGCTCCCCCGTTCTTGAGGGAGTGTGCGTCGGCCGTGTCGAGTATGGCGTCGACGATGTTGACGTAGGCACCGCAGCGGCAGAGATTACCGCTCATGCGCTCCTGTATTTCTTCGCGGCTCAGGGTAACGTCTCCCCGGCCGGTGACATCGCTGGGCTCGCCATTGCCCACTTCCTCAAGCATACCGACCGCAGAACAGATCTGGCCGGGCGTGCAATAGCCGCACTGAAAGCCGTCGTGTTTCACGAACGCCTGCTGCATCGGATGCAACCGCTCGCCCTGACCCAGACCCTCGATCGTGGTCACTTCACTGCCTTCACACTGGATCGCGAGAATCAGGCAGGAATTGACTCGTCGCCCATTGAGCAACAAGGTGCAAGCGCCGCACTGGCCGTGATCGCAGCTTTTTTTGGTGCCGGTCAGATTCGGATGTTCCCTCAGGGTGTCAAGAAGTGTGGTGCGGGGATCGTCGTCGAGAGTGACTTGTTTTCCGTTAACATAAAGCACCGCCATGCCGGGCCCTCCGTAGCAGTTGCGCGTCTGATGAGTGTAGTCAACATGCCAGTGGCAAGTGATTACGAAGTGTCCACAAACTGGCTGCGATAACGACACGAGCCATTCGTCGATTGAAGAACTCCCACCACATGTTAAATCGTATATGCTGACAATCAGATTTTGCGTTTGATTGAGCTGATGACAGCAGCCCCCATATGACAGGAGCACCCACATGACCGGCCCACTCGACGGCATTCGGATTATTGACCTCACCGCCATGGTGTCTGGCCCTCTGGCCACCATGATGCTGGCGGATCAGGGCGCTGAGGTGATCAAGGTGGAGAATCCGGCCGGCGGCGATTTCACCCGTTCCGCCGCCAACCGACAAGGCAATGTTTCGGCGTCTTTTCTCAACAATAACCGCAACAAGAAATCGGTGGCGCTCAACCTGAAAGAGCCGGCGGGTCGTGAAGCTCTGTTTAAGCTGGTGGCCACCGCCGATGTGTTTGTCCAGAATTTCCGCCCTGGCGTGATCGAGCGGATGGGGCTGGGTGAGGACGACTTGCGCAAGGTGGCTCCGAACCTGATTGTGGTATCCATCAGTGGTTTTGGAGACACCGGCCCCTACGCCCAGTGGCCGGTTTACGATCCGCTGATTCAGGGCCTGTCGGGGTTGGCCACGGTGCAGGCCGGCACTGACGAACGGCGTCCGCAACTGGTCAGAACCATCCTGCCGGACAAACTCACCGGTGTAACCGCAGCCCAGGCCATCACCGCGGCCCTGTTTGCCCGCGAGCGCACCGGCAGAGGCCAGCATGTGCGGCTGTCCATGCTGGACGCCATCATCGCGTTTTTGTGGAGTTCTGACATGGGCAGCCAGACCTTTGTGAAGGGTGAATTGCCCCAGCAGGCCGCCGCCAGTTTTCAGGACCTGATCTACGAAACCACCACCGGCTATATCACCATCGCGGTGCAGAATGACCGCGAGTGGCAGGCGCTGATCCGTGCGGTGAACCGGCCGGAATGGGCCGAGGACCCGAGGTTCCTGACGGCAGAGCTACGGCAGAAAAACATCGACGCCCGGCTCGATCTGATCCAGTCCATTATCAAGACAGGCTCTGCAGAACACTGGCTGGCGCGACTGCAAGAAGAGTCAGTGCCCTGCGCGCCGGTACTGACCCGCACCCAGATTTTGGAGCATCCACAGGTTCAGGCCAATGACTTACTGGTGGAATATGACCACCCGCAGGCTGGCCAAATTCGCCAGACTCGATCACCGGCGCGATTCTCAGCCGCGCCAGCGCAACCCTGGCATGGCGCACCGGCCCTCGGTCAGGACACTATGGCTTTGCTGGCAGACTGCGGTTATTCCAGTGACGACATACAGGCGCTGGTCCATTCAGGTGTGGCCAGCGTGCCAGAGGAAGAACAGTCATGATTGATTTCTACTACTGGCCCACCCCCAATGGATGGAAAGTGTCCATCATGCTGGAGGAGTGCGGTCTCGACTATCGCATGATCCCGATTAACATTGGCCGGGGTGATCAGTTCTCAGCCGAGTTTCTGGCGGTCAGCCCCAACAACCGGATACCGGCGATTGTGGACCACGATGTGGACGGAGAGCCGCTGCCGATTTTCGAATCCGGTGCCATCCTGATGCATCTGGCGGAGAAAACCGGTCGGTTTATGCCCAAAGATGCCAGAGGCAAAAAGGAGCTGCTCGAATGGCTGTTCTGGCAGGTCGGCAACCTTGGCCCCATGGCCGGGCAGCTGAGCCACTTCGTTAATTACGCGCCTGGCGAACATCCCTATTCAAAAGACCGTTACGCCAATGAGTACAACCGCTGTCTGGGCGTGCTGGAAGACCGGTTGTCTGACCGGGAGTACATTCTGGGAGACGATTACACCATCGCTGACATAGTGTCGTGGCCCTGGGTGCTGATCGCCAAACCGCTGGGTCAGGATCTCGAGGAATTCCCCAACGTTCAACGCTGGCGCAATACAATCAAGGTGAGACCCGCCGTTCAGGCCGGTGTGAATCTGGGCAAGGAATACCGACGCAGCACCGGCCCGGACGAACAGGAGCGGCAGCTTCTGTTCAACCAGAAAAGTCGCTCACAGCTCTGAGTTAACAGCACAAGCCCTGAGCGATGAAACCTGGCCATGCCCGGACGCCAAACCCGCCGTGTCAAGCTGGTGTCGCCGCCGCCTTTTTTTTGGTATACAGGTGAGATAGATACGCGACTTTTCATGACATCCAGGCGAATCCGACCATCCAAAACATCCCCGTCCGAGAAGTGGAGTCTGTTCATGCAATCAAAAGACATCGTGGCGCAGTTTATCGCTGATATCCATGCCCAGCGTTTGGATGAGGCAAAGACCTTGCTGGCTGCTGAGGGCTTTGAATATGTGGGGCCGAATATGCGGTTCCTTAATCGGGATGACATGCTGTCCTACCAGTTCGGTATGGTTGCCATCCAGAAAGACCTGATCCTCCGTCAGCTCAGTGCCGACGGGGAGCACGTGTTCGCGATCCTGGATTACCGGACCAATTTTCAACCGATCGGGGATGTGCGGCTTGCAGTCTGGTTTCGTGTCCGGGATGACAAGATCCAGACGGTCGAAGCCTTCTACAATGCGGCGGTGGTTGAAAATATGCTGGGGGGCAACCTGCCTTCAGCGGACTGAAAAATGGGGGAAAACCGGGTATTTTCCCGGTCCCGGTTGGTTCTAACCCTCACGCAGCAACAGCGCCGGATTCAGTCGCATCGCCCGCAGTGTTGGTAGCAAGCCACCCAGCAGGGCCAATGAACTGACGCCACCCGCCACCAGCGCGCCCATCCACCACAGATCGCCAGCCGGCAGTTTCAGTAGCATGGCCGCCAGTTGCCTCTGACCAGCTCGAGATCTTCCGGGTTGCCCGACAGATAGCTGAGCTTGTATTTATCCCCCATGGTCTCGCGTCGGGCTTGCGCATTGTCCGCCAGAACATCCGCGATCGGCTTCTCGTTGATCGCTGCCAGGCGGCCACGGACCAATGGCAGGAGCTCGGTCCGGCGGGTAGGATCGAGCGCCTGGAGGCCAGACTCGAGCGGGTCAATCTGATCAGGAAACACCTCGTACAGGATCAGGGCCGGTGCTTCGGCCGGTATCGTGGTTTCCAGCGCTCGCACAGCATGGCAATAGCTCGCTCACGGGCGTTCGCCTGTCCGGTAATTTCAAGGGGCAGGCTGGCGGTACCCAGCGCGCTGAGGCCCGGCAGCAAATGAAATGACTGGAAAATAATGCCGAGGTGCTCACTGCGCCAGTCGGCCAGCGCATCCGAATCCGAATCCATGTCGCCAAGGCGCTGGCTGCCGATCAGGATCTCGCCCTTGCCTGGACGTTCGAGACCAGAGAGCAGCAGAAGCAGGGAAGTCTTTCCGCTTCCGGATGGGCCAGTAATTGCCAGTGTCTCACCGGGTGGAACCTTGAGTGACGCGTTGTTGAGCACCGCGACGGACCCTGACTCTGTAGGGTAAGTGAGGTGAATGTCGCTCATTTGGACGCTGGTGGACACAGAGGCTCCTATTTTTACAATTAAGGGATGTCGCTCGCACGGCCGTTTTCAGTGCAGCTGGCGTCCGATAGACAAATAAAAGTACGAGAAGTTTTCTGGAGCGGCGCATGTGAATGCCTGATTCCATGTAAGATTATGAGATTCTGGCATTCGGTAGAATGCACAATTTTTAGCGTCCAGGCTATCGGATCTATTTATTGCAAGCGCCGGCTGGGTACGGCACCTGCCTGCAACGTGGCTACCCAGTTAATGAAGCACTATATACCTGGTGCACATGCGCATGATGAGCAGCGCATGAACATGATGGAGAATTGAATGAACCGGAATTGATCTCTGTCCCGAAACTGGTTTGCGCGTGTGATAGCGTAAGGCTTCTTTTAGTTTTTTGTTCAAGAAACTGAGGCTCATATGCTGGAACGCCTGCAACGCCGATTGGGACTGCAGACTATACCGGGGGTTTTTTTCACCTCGGCGGGGATAGCCGCGCTTTTTGTCGCCCTGGCGATTCCGTT
>JBBQMX010000217.1:0-4697 GCA_038329375.1 Pseudomonadales bacterium
AGTGCCGGGAACAGCTTGCGCTGGGCGAGATCACCCAGCGCGCCGAACATGATCAGGTCACAGCGGGTGCCTATCTGTTGGACCATACTTCATTCTCTCAGGTTGTCGAGCGACCCCGGAGCAACCAGGGGCACCCCTCAATGTAGTAATATTATAAAAATAATGACAGCTTGCGATGCAAAATCCAAGAATATATGCCTTTTTTTGATATTTTTACTACCACCCTGTTCAGGAAAAACCGGTATAATCGCGCCTCAGGGACTTTATTACACCGTGTGACAGGAGACTCAGATCCATGGCAACCACCCACTCCCATCAAGATGAAAACGTGCTGGAGGTGATTCAGGCCAGACTCGAAAGCCTGAATAAATCCGAGCGCAAGGTTGCCGAGGCCATCCTGCAGGACCCGACATCGGCGACCCGATACAGCATTGCTGCCCTGGCACGCGCTGCTGACGTCAGCGAGCCCACCGTCAACCGTTTCTGCCGCAGCTTTTCTGCTACAGGATTTCCGGATTTCAAAATCCGTCTCGCTCAAAGCATAGCAACCGGTACGCCTTACGTCGGCCAGAATATTGGCCCTGAAGACACCGTCGCCGAGTTTGCGGATAAAATCGTACTCAGCACCATAGCCAGTCTCGACAAGGCCCGGCAAGCACTCTCATACAAAGCCCTGGCAAACGCTATCGACCATCTGATCCAGGCCAAACAGATCAACTTCTTCGGCATGGGTGGCTCTGCACCTGTCGCACTTGACGCCCAGCACAAATTTTTCCGCTTCAACATTCCGGTCATGTCCTATGACGATGCCCTGATGCAGCGGATGGTTGCCGCGGGCAGCGGTACCGGCGATGTCATCGTGGTGATTTCCTACACCGGACGCACCCGAGAAATGATCGACATTGCGCTAATTGCCCGGGAAAACGGTGCCACCGTGATCGGCATCACAACTCCGGATTCGCCACTGGCGGATAAGTGCACCGTGGTCCTTGGTGTAACCGCCCCGGAAGACACCGAAGTTTATATGCCAATGTCCTCCCGCATCATCCATCTGACCGTGATCGATATCCTTGCAACGGGGGTTACTCTCAAGCGCGGTAAAGACTTCCACCACCATCTGAAGAAGATCAAGGACAGCCTGAAAGCCACACGCCTTCGCTCTGATGAGTTATAGGTTGGTTAATTCTATGTGAAACCTGTGACATAAAAAAACCGGGAAGGTGAATACGAGCCACTTTCCCGGTTTTTTTGGCGCTATTGAAATCAGGGGCGCTCGATGTCCGCCTGATTTCTCAAATACTGCTGATAGGCAAGATACTCTCGTTGAGCCTGCTGGTCGGCCAGAAACTGCTGCAATTGCGCACGCTCTGCGGCATTATCCTCAATGTCGCCATCGGTCACGCCTTCCAACGCAATGATTACCGCGCTGCCCTCACCCTCCGACAGACCATAAGTAATACCGTCTTCAGATGGACGCTCGAGAGAAAATGCGCTGCGAAGAACTTCCGGACTCAGCGAACGACTATTTCGACCGATTGCTTCATGAGTGGTCCAGCCTCCAATTGCAACATCAAGCTCTTCCAGCGACTCGCCATCCTGAAGTTTGGCGATAATATCCCGGGCTCCCTCGGCCAAACGCTCACGAGTCTTCTGCTGAACCAGGCGGTCGCGAATTTGATCACTAACGTCGGCGAGCTCTCGCTGCCCTTGTGGTTGGTGACTCTTAACCCGGGCTACCACGGATTCATTATTACCGACATCAATCAACTCGGTATTGAACTTGTCTTGTAATACATCGTCGGAAAACAACTGACGCACCAGACCGGCATGCTGAAACGGACCTTCACCGCCCTCGCGGGTGATTCCGGACTGCTCCTGAATCTCCAGCCCAAGTTCCTCCGCCGGGCCGGCCAGGTTGCCTTCCGAATACGCCATGTCTGCCAGGTCCGCCCGCATTTGAGCGTAGCGTTTGCCGGCAGCTTCTTCAGCAAGTTCCCTGCGGAGCTCATCTTCCATGGCTGCAAGTGGTGGTGCCTCGGACTGACGAACATCCATGAGCTTAATGATATGAATGCCGAAGGATGTCTCAACCGGTTCTGATACTTCCCCGGTCTCAAGAGCAAACAACGCCTCTTCAAAGGCACTGTCAAACATTCCCCGACTGGCAAAACCGAGATCACCGCCTTCTCTCGCCGAAACGATATCATCCGAGTAGCTTTCCGCCAGTGCCGCGAAATCCTCGCCTGCCGCCAGCTTTTCCTGAATCTCAGCTAGCTGGTCGGCAGCGTCATCAGACTCTTCGATCAGAATGTGGGCGGCTTTGCGCTCCTCCGAAGCCATCTCCGGGGCCCGACTCTGGTAAAGCTTTGCCACCTGCTCGTCGCTGACCTGTTCGCTCTGTGCAAGCTCGCTCAGCGACAGCGTGATGTATTCAGCAATCACCGACTCGGGCACAGTGAATTGCGACACGTTGTCCTGATAGAAAGCCTCGACCTCTTCGTCAGTGACTGACACATCAGAATTCACACTTCCGGCATCCAATGACACTGTGCGGAAATCACGGGTCTGATACTGGATTCGAAGCAGGTTATCGACCACTGGAGGCGCCACAAGACCGCTTTCAGTGAGCCCAGTCCGGATCTGGTTGATCACCATCTGATTGCGCATGGCTCTGCGGAAGTCAGCAACGCCCATACCCATATTCCGGACCACTACGACAAACCGGTCACTGTTAAACCGTCCGTCGACCTGAAACTGGGGCATCTGGGTTATCAAACGGTCAATGTCGGCATCGGATAACTCAAGACCCTGGGCGGCGGCATCCTGAGTCATGATCTGGTCTCGGACAAGCGCTTCCAGCACCTCAGCACGGAGGCGGTCATCGTCGAGCAGCGCGGGGTCCGGACTTTCCATATCGGAGAGTCGCCGCTGGCGCTCCATCTGAACCAATCTCAGGAATTCCCGCTCGGTAATTTCTTCACCGTTAACGGTAGCCACCTCGGGCTCTCCGGAGAATCCACCGATTATTGCGTCCATTCCCCAAATGGAAAGCGACACTATCAGGAGCCCTATGATGATTTTGGCAATGGTACCCTGGGAATTTTCACGGATATCTTGAAGCATATATCTCGACTCGTTGAACGTAAAAAGGCGCACCCGAATGGAATGCGCCTCGAATTCGTAGGAAGTAACCCCGCCATTGTCAGGCTGATTCAGAAACGCTCTGCACCAACAGTAGAACTGTGGGGATTACTTCAGCAGCGCCCGTAAACTGGCACCACCTTTCGAAAGAGACCGTTACTTAACGGCGTCTTTCAGGGCCTTACCTGCTTTGAAACCAGGCACTTTAGAGGCCGGAATCTTGATTTCTGCACCCGTTTGCGGGTTACGACCGGTGCGGGCTGCACGCTCTTTAACCGCAAAAGTACCAAAACCAATCAGGGTGACCTGGTCGCCTTTTTTCAGGGCTCCTGTAACGGAGCCAATCATCGCATCAAGTGCGCGACCGGCGTTGGCCTTGGTAAGATCTGCTGACTCTGCTATTGCATCGATAAGTTCGGACTTGTTCACACTAAACCCCTTCGATTTCAGGTTGAAGATGTTATAGGTTGGTTTGTTTTTCTTGGACGTTCCCGACTATCGCATAAGCGGCCAGAGAATTCCATTCTACGGTTATCTTATTCCTTTCGGCATTAAAACTGCTTTCGGAATACCTTCACTTTGCGCGGGAGCCCTTGGTATTGGCTGCTTCACGGCGAAACAGTTATACCAATGGGCTCTCTCGCCTGTCAACAAGACAAGCCGTCTTTAATGTGTATTTATGCGTTCGGCACCTTCCGCATCGTCTTCCCGTACCTTACCGGATGCCGATGCGGAATCGGCTTTTTCGGTCAGCGGCACTGGCGGGTATTCCAGTGCAGCGTCCAGAACCTCATCAATCCACTTGGCCGGAATGATTTCAAGAGACTGCTTTATATTGTCCGGTATCTCCTTGAGATCTCTGACATTTTCGCTCGGGATAATGACTCTCTTGATACCGCCACGATGGGCCGCAAGAAGCTTTTCCTTCAGGCCACCAATGGCCAGCACCTGCCCTCTCAATGTGATCTCACCCGTCATCGCGACATCCGCCCGCACCGGGATTTTAGTCAAAGCAGATACCAGTGCTGTGCACATCCCAACCCCGGCACTCGGGCCGTCTTTTGGCGTCGCGCCTTCAGGAACGTGAATATGCAGATCAAATTTTTCATGAAAATCATCGGAAATACCCAGGCCAAGAGCACGACTTCTGACCACCGTCAGCGCTGCCTGAATAGATTCCTGCATCACATCACCCAGTGAGCCGGTTTTGACAACCTTGCCTTTGCCTTTGGTCAGGGCGCACTCAATTGACAATAGCTCGCCACCTACCTGCGTCCAGGCCAGACCCGTTACCTGGCCAATCTGGTTTTTTTCTTCTGCCAGGCCAAAACTGACCTTGCGTACGCCAGAGTAGTCTTCAAGCAACTCCGGTGTAAGTACCAGCGAGGTCTGTTCACCACTCTCAACGTGCTCCCTCACCACTTTCCGGCACAGCTTGGCTATTTCGCGCTCCAGCCCCCTCACACCCGCTTCACGGGTGTAGTAGCGAATAAGGTCACGTAGGGTTTCCTCCGGGACGTCCAGCTCCTTCTTGGCCAGACCATTCGCTTTTATCT
>JBBQMX010000218.1:0-4694 GCA_038329375.1 Pseudomonadales bacterium
TCGCCAACGAACACCAGGAGCGTCAGCATGATTGCCAGCGTAATGAATGCGGAAATACCCAGCCAGGGTGCATGGAGATTGGCTTTGCCCTGCGCGATGAGCTCACCCAGCGACGGCGACCCGGACGGCAAGCCAAAACCAAGAAAATCCAGCGAGGTAAGCCCGGTGATGGCTCCGGTAAGAATAAACGGAATAAACGTCAGAGTCGCGACCATGGCATTGGGCAAGATGTGCCGGAACATGATCATGCGGTTGCTTAAGCCCAGTGCTCGGGCCGCTCTGACGTACTCGAAATTTCGAGCCCGCAGGAATTCGGCACGTACCACGTCCACCAGCCCCATCCAGCTGAATAGCAACATGATGCCCAGCAACCACCAGAATGTCGGCTGCACAATACTGGAGAGAATAATCAGCAAGTACAGCACCGGCAGACCCGACCAAATTTCAATAAAACGCTGACCAACCAGATCCGTCTTGCCGCCGTAAAAGCCCTGGATGGCACCGACAACCACGCCAACGATGCAGCTGAGAATGGTCAGGGTGAGCCCGAACAGCACTGAAATCCGGAACCCATAGATCAGCCGGGCCACCACATCCCGGCCCTGATCATCGGTGCCCAGCCAGTTTTCAGAGGAGGGCGCCGCCGGGGAGGGTTCGTCCAGATCGTAATTGATGGTGTCGTAGTAAAACCGGATAGGCGGCCAGATGATCCAGCCATTAGCCTCGATTTCTTCCCGAATAAAAGGGTCGCGATAGTCAGCCTCGGTGGGTAAAAACCCGCCAAAGCGTTCTTCCGGGATGGACTCCAGCATCGGAAAGAACATCTCGTCCTGATAAGACAGCACCAGGGGTTTGTCGTTGGAAAAAAGCTCCGCCACCAGCGACAGGCCGAACAACAGCAGGAAAATCCACAGGGACCAGAAGCCGCGACGGTTGTTGCGGAAATTGCCAAGGCGTCTCCGCTGAACGGGTGTCAGGGTCATGCCGGTCATATCAGTGCTCCCTGCTCTCGAAATCAATTCGAGGGTCAACCAGCACATACGTAATATCACTGATGAGCTTTAACACCAGGCCCATCAGCGTGAAAATAAACAGGGTGCCGAAGATAACCGGGTAATCCCTGTTGAGCGCCGCCTCAAAACCCAATAAGCCAAGACCGTCGAGAGAGAAAATCACTTCAATCAGCAGTGAGCCGGTAAAGAAGAGCGCCACCAATACCCCGGGCAAGCTGGCAATAACAATAAGCATGGCGTTGCGGAATACGTGGCCATAAAGCACCTGGCGTTCTTCCAGACCCTTCGCGCGTGCAGTCACCACATATTGCTTACCGATCTCGTCAAGAAAAGAGTTTTTGGTCAGCAGGGTTAGGGTGGCAAAGCCGCCAATGACATTGGCAAATACCGGTAAGGCGAGGTGCCAGAAGTAGTCCCGGACCTGCTCGGGCCAGCTCATGTCTTCAAACCCCGGTGAGGTAAGCCCGCGGAGTGGAAACCAGTCAAAGTAACTGCCACCGGCGAATAGCACGATCAGCAGGATGGCAAACAGGAAACCGGGTATCGCGTATCCGACCACGATCACCGAACTGCTCCAGACATCAAAGCGCGAGCCATCAGCGACCGCTTTGCGAATACCGAGAGGTATTGATATCAGGTAGATGATGAGGGTAGACCAAAGCCCGAGGGAGATCGAGACCGGCATCTTGTCGATGATGAGTTCAGTAACGCTACGGTCACGATAAAACGAATCACCGAAATCGAAGGTGGCGTAATCACCGAGCATTTTGAAGAAGCGTTCGTGGGCGGGCTTGTCGAAGCCGTACATGACTTCTAGCTCTTGCAGCAACTCATCGGGAATGCCACGGCCGCTGCGACTATCGTTGGCGGATGAAACCTCGCTGCCGCCACCACCGGTTGCCCGGCTGAGTGCGCCTCCGCCATGGCCCTCCATTTCCGCAATCAGCTGCTCAATCGGCCCGCCGGGGGCAGCCTGAACAATCACGAAATTGAGCAGCATAATGCCGATCAGAGTGGGGATGATCAGCATCAGCCGTCTGAGTATGTAGCTGCCCATGTTTAGAGGACGCTCCGGAACAGTCTCAAGAGTACCAGCATGGTGTCTTCAGCGCTCTGCCCACCAGTTGGTCAGATCTACACCGTTCTTCGGCGTGGTTTCGGGCCGTTCAAGGGAGCCCCAGTAGGCAATGCGATCGACGTCCAGATACCACTGAGGCACTGCGTAATGACTGTGCAGCAGCACCCGGTCGAGTGCTCGTACCCGTTGTACCAGGGCGTCACGATCCGGCGACTGAATGACAAGGCTTACCAGCTCGTCAACAACGGGGTCATTTACCCCCATGTAATTCCGTGAGCCGGTTACATCCACATTGTCGGAGTGCCAATATTCCCGCTGTTCGTTGCCGGGAGAGTCTGACTGCGGCATTACCTGGGTGATGACATCGAAATCGTAGCTGCGGACACGCTGGATATACTGATTGGTATCGACCAGCCGGACGCTGACGTTGATACCCAATTTCTTCAGGTTGGCCTGAAAAGGCAACACAATACGTTCGAAGTTCTTCTGGTGGAGGAGGACCTCAAAGCCGAATTGGCGACCGGTTTCAGTATGTGTCATCTTGCCGTCTTTG
The DNA here is from genome assembly GCA_038329375.1 of Pseudomonadales bacterium. Classification (GTDB taxonomy): domain Bacteria; phylum Pseudomonadota; class Gammaproteobacteria; order Pseudomonadales; family Oleiphilaceae; genus Marinobacter. Next base: position 2,645 of record JBBQMX010000218.1, read on the forward strand.
ATTGCATAACCGGCTTCCCTGAACAGCCCTAAGGCGCGTCTCAGATTATCCCGGAGGCTGTTACCACCGGTGGTGGAAGGTGGGGCATAAGCCTGGTTAAATACGGCAGGCGGTAACCGGTCGCGGAACGGCTCCAGAATTTCGAGTTCTTCACCCTCAGGAAGGCCGCTGGATGAGAGCTCGCTGTTTTCAAAGTAACTGATGGTGCGGCGGTACTGACCGTAGAACAGATTCCGGTTGGCCCAGTCGAAATCAAAGGCGTAACCAATCGCCTCGCGAACTTTCGGATCATTGAACTTGTCCTTGCGGGTATTGAATACGAAGGCCTGCATGCCGACTGGACGATCGTGTTCTATAGCTTCTGCCAAGATCTCGCCATTGGCAAACTTGTCACCCTCATAAGCTGTAGCCCAGTTCTTGGCAGATGACTCCAGCCTGAAATCGTAATTTCCCGCTTTGAACGCTTCCAGAGCCACGGTATCGTCGGAGTAGTAGTCGTAATGAACGGTGTCAAAATTGAACCGGCCTTTGCGAACATTCAGGTCCTCCGCCCAATAATCTTGGACGCGGACGAAAGTGATCGAGCGGCCTGCTTCAAAGCTACCTACTTTATAAGGACCACTGCCAACGGGAATACTGAGGCCATCCTGATCAAATTCGCGATCTTTCCAGTAGTGGGCTGGCAATATAGGCATCTGGCCGAGAATGAGTGGCAGTTCGCGGTTGTTTGTCTCACCGAAATCAAATCGTATCCGGTGATCATTTTCTATCGTTACGTTAGATACATCAGCATAGTAATTGCGATAGAACGGATGGCCCTCGGTGGTCAGAATCTTGAAAGAAAAGCCCACATCCTCTGCGGTAATGGGTTCGCCGTCCTGAAAGTGGGCTTCAGGTCGGAGATTAAAGATAACGTAACGTCGGTCTTCCGGTGTTTCGAGGGATTCGGCAATTAAGCCGTAGGCACTGAAGGGCTCATCGTCCGAAGAAGCCATCAGAGTGTCATAGACATATGTGCTAACGCCGGCAGCGGCAACACCGCGAATAACGAAGGGGTTCAGTGAGTCAAATCCGTTTGCGACCACAGCCATCCTGATGTTGCCGCCCTTGAGCGCCTCTGGATTAACGTAGTCAAAATGGGGAAAGCCGTCTTGGTAGGCAGTTTCACCATACATGGCTATTCCGTGCCTGGGCTCCGGTTCTTCTCCATAGGCTGGCAAGGCCAGGCTGAGGGCGCCCAGAACACTCAGTGTTCCAATAATTGCCGCTGTAAGGTTCGAGGAAATCCAGGTTGAGGCCATGGGTCTCGCTTTTCTGTGTTGTTGTGTCCCGTACCCTTAAGATCACGGGCTGTTTCGAATATCCACGTAGAGTACCAGACTTTGCCCGGGCTGAAGATAACGGGCGGTGTTGAGATCGTTCCAACTCGCGATATCGCTCACATTTACGGAAAAGCGGTTTGCTATCGCGGCCAGAGAATCACCTTTGCGAACGCTGTATCCCACTCTGCGCACCATGGCTTTATCACGGTCGCGGCTTGCTACCACGGTGCTGGAAGATGTTGCATCCTTGGACCAGATCACCAGGGTTTTGCCCGGGAACAGCGGATCACCCGGGGCCATGCCATTCCAGGCAGCCAGTTGACGAACGCTGACACCGTTGTCCCGTGCAATGTCCCAGAAGGTGTCGCCACTCTGGACTTTATGTTCCAGGCGTTGACCTTCGCCACTGGATTGCTTCCTGGCCAGGCGCTGGGATTGGCTGAGTACGTAGTCACTGGTGCCTCCCCTTGCGGTTGGGATCAGCAGCCGCTGGTCCACCCGGATGAGACTGCCCCGCATATTATTGACCTGCTGAATCACAGCAGGGGTGGTGCCAAATTTGTTGGCGATACGTATCAGGCTGTCGCCGGAGACAACTCGGTAGTTCTGCCATGCGACGCGCTTCTGGGGGTCGATGGCAGTCAGGCCAGCCCGAAATTGTTCGGCTTTGGCAACGGGCACCAGAAGTCGATGTGGTCCATCAGGGGAGGTTGCCCAGCGGTTAAACG
>JBBQMX010000219.1:0-4660 GCA_038329375.1 Pseudomonadales bacterium
CGCCAAAACCGCCAGAATGATAATTGCTATCACAATCAGTACACCGGCTGGGGTATCAAACCACAATGAACCGGCAAGTCCGGCCATGTGAGCCACCGAACAAAGAATGATTGCTGCGATCACCGGCTTCGACCTGATGTGGCAAACGATCAACGGAGTCACAATCAGTGTCGCGAACACCACATAGATACCGGCCAATTGCACACATAGGGTGACTGTAAGAGCAAAAACCGGCAGAAACAGCGGTTTTTGCCATTTTACCGGCAGCAGGTAGTTATGCGCGAGCGCAAGCATTGTAATAACGATCATTGGATACAATTGATCGATGGTCGTCCAGAGCAAGTCGCCGCTGAGAGTTTCGCCTAACCGTTGCGCACCGTGGGGATCATTACTGACCACAAGGGTTGCCAGGCTGGCACCCAATATGTAGATCGTTCCGATCAACGCTTCCCGGTAGCCTCGAAAATTCAGCAGAATCATCCCCACCAAACCGGACGCCAGCAACGCAAAGAGCAGGCTGGTGACAGGCACACCTACCAGAACCGGCGCCATCGGAATACCGAACAAGACAGGGCCGGCCAACGAGCCCAATGCGGCCCATTGAGCAATAGCCAGATCTGCAAACACGACGCCCCGGGAAATAACCACCCTTCCTAATGGAACCAGTGCTGCGCAAATCAGCAAGCTGGCGAGCATTGGCGCCAGCATCCAGGTCCACTCAGACATCAGGCGTGCGCCGGTGTCGCTCTAATTGATCCACGATCACGGTAATCAGCTCTCCCAGACTTCCCGGTTTCTGGTCACCCAATACGGTGCCGGGTACAACAACAGCCGGAATGCCCGTTTGTGACGCCAGCCACTTCGCCGGACGCTGATCCTGATAGGACGCGACCAGGATCAGATCCGCTGGTTGGTCTTTCATTTGCTGCATTATTTCGTTGAGATGGCCAGCACTGGGCGGTAGGCCGGGTTTGGGCTCCAGATCTGCCACACTCTCGATTCCGAGCCAGCGCAGTAGATAGCCAAAGCTGGTGTGTTGGACGACTACTTCAAGGTTATCCAACCGTTTGGCAGATTGCCGCCACCTCGCCTGCTGAATATTCCACGCCACCTGCCATTGCAACAACCGTCGTTTGAAATCCGATTGCTGCTCGGGATACATTCCACTGAGCCGATCTGCAAGGGCGGTGATCACATTCGCGACTCGATCCGGGTCCAGGTGAATGTGAGGGTCACCCTCTGGGTGGACGTCGCCCATGCTCCGGTCCACATGATCATGGGGCTGGTGCAGGCGCACCTGTTCTGAGGCGAAAAACAGGCCAGGCTTACCGGGCTGGACGTTCCGATTGGAGGCGCGGCTGATCAGCGCTGGCAACCATCCTGCTTCCAGTGCCGCGCCGGTGCATACGGCCAGGTCTGCACGGCGCATGGCGGAAATCAGGCTGGGTCTGGCTTCGATGTAGTGTGGATCCTGCTCGGCCGTGGTCGCGGTGTGAATGTCCGCATCCGGAACCAGGGCTCTGACCAGATAAGCCCACTCCGGTTCACAGGCAAAGACATTCAGGGCAGCCTGAGCCGGCATCATCACCAACCCAAGCATCAGCCCCGCAAGGGGTTGTTTAAAATCCATGGGCACCGTGCGCTCCGAAACTCATCACGTATTGCAACATCACCGTATTGTCTGCTTTCTCGAAGCCTGTTGCTTCCTGATGGGTATACTGCAGACGTACCGTCGAGAAGTGGGAGTGAGACCAGGCCAGCATAACGTCCGTCTCCTTCAGCCTCTGGTCATCGAAGTGATCACCATGTGCTTCCTTGAGGTCTACCTGGCCGTATCGGACACCGGCGGACCACTGGGGAGCAAACTGATAGACCGCTGACGCATACCAGCCTTCATGTTTGTCACTGGATGTTGCATATTCACCCAGTTCGTCGACGTAGAGGTACTCACCACTGAGTGTCAGCTGCTGCTGGCGGTTATTGCCGGCCGGCGCCCATTTCCACACCAGGTCCGCCATGTAGAGATTTTCACCCGTGTACTCGGCACCGTGGCCGCCGTGACCCTGCTCGTCGTGCTCACCTTCATGTTCATCGCCATGTTCGTCGCCATGGTCACCATGGATCTGGCGATTCCGCAGGTACGACAAACCCGCCTGCCAGCTTTGTGAGCGGGAGATATCACCCCCCAAGCGGGTATTGACGGTATACACCCCAATGTCCTCGTCGCCTTCCGACAAGCCGCCACCGTCAAAGGCCTCAGCGCCAATCTGCCAGTAAAACGGGGTTGGCAGCAGCAGGTTAAGACGTAAACCATCGTCGAAATAATGGGTGCCAAGAAGGGCCCGGTAGGCGGCAGGGCGCTCGACAAAATCGTCTTCGTGCAGGTGACGGCTATTCAGATAGCCAACCTGGGAGAGGAACCGGCCGCCACGAACGCTGAGGTTGTACGGCATGCCCGTGGTCTGCAGGAAAGCCTCCTCCAGTTCCAGCTCGGTTTCACCTTCATGGTTTTCCAGCACTGCAGTCAGCCGGCCTTCAAACAGATCGTCGATGGGTGAAGACAGCGACAACTCGGTATGGCCTAGCCCGAAGCCCTCGTCACGGTTCGACAGGGCGGTATGGTTCTGCTTGTAAAAACCATCCAGAACCACGCTGACATTCGGATTCAGTTCGTTGGCCTGAATGGCGGTAAACGGAAGAATTGCCAGTGCCAAAGCACTGACACGGGTGTTTGATTTTTTCATGATAATCCTTTGGCTGTATGAAATGAGTGATCGACTCAGACTTGAGGTAACTTTGCTTGACCAGCTCAAAGCCAGTCCAGCGCCAGCACCAGTCGGGGGTTGTCGTCGGTTGCAGGAGATCTGTGTACCACGCCGCGGCCTTCATTCCCTTCCCAGGCTTCGCCCTTGAATAGCCCTATTGCGCTGGTTGGCAGGCGCTCCACGCCATTGGTTTCGACCGATTGATCCGGCAGTGGCCCCGGTCCGTTGGGACGTGTTACCCGTTCTTCCTGCAACCATTCCGTGCCAACACCCTGATAAGTACAAAGCAGTCGCACAGGTACCCGGTCGACGTGAAAACGTGGGCACATGGCCCGCTTCAGGATATGTAGCCGGAGGCCAATCGCGACTGGCTCAAACAGGCATCGATACATGTCGATGACTTCATCCACGTCTGCTAACCAGGCCTCCGCGCCGTCAATTTTCAGAGCCCATTTCGGCAGGACCATTGCAGCGCTGTCACCCTCTGAAAGGCTGATGAAGCGTTGCATTTGCCCCGCGCTGGCAGACAGTTCCGCAGCAAACAGCGCAACCGGTGGCTGTATAGACCGGTTCCAGACGGCCAGGTTGACTTCGTCCCGAAAGATTCCGGCCAGACATTCAGGTTGATCGCCCATGACGGCGATCGGCTTTTCCAGTGCGACTGGTTTAAGGGTCATGGCCTCGTCCTGGTGCAATGAGATGAAAGTAACAAAGAATCAAGTCGTCGATTTCGGCGTTAATGTTATGTTATAACATTCGTGATGTGAACCCCTGAATTTCAATTTTTTTGCATGTAGACCAGAGCGAGGCTTGTAAATGATTAATCACAACAATCGATTACCCGTCACCGTACTGTCCGGTTTTCTTGGGGCGGGGAAGACCACGGTTCTGAATCATATTTTGAACAACCGCGAGGGCCGCCGGGTTGCAGTCATCGTCAACGATATGAGCGAAGTGAATATTGATGCCACCCAGGTACAGAAAGAAGTCGAACTGAACCGGGCCGAAGAGAAACTCGTGGAAATGACCAATGGCTGTATCTGCTGCACCTTGCGTGAGGACCTGTTGCTTGAAGTAAGGCGCTTGGCCGAGGAAGGGCGATTTGACTGCCTGGTTATTGAATCCACCGGTATTTCAGAGCCGTTACCGGTTGCGGAGACATTTACCTTCGCTGATAAAGACGGTACAAGCCTTTCTGACGTGGCCCGTCTTGACACCATGGTGACCGTTGTGGACGCGGTGAACTTCCTCAAAGACTACGACGAGGCGCAGTCCCTTCAGGAAACCGGAGAAAGCCTCGGAGAAGAGGACGAACGGAGTGTGTCGGACCTGCTTGTGGAACAGGTGGAATTCAGCGATGTGATATTGATCAGCAAGACAGACCTTGTTGGCTCGCAAGAGCTGTATCGGCTCCAGGGCGTGTTGCGAAGTCTCAATACAGAGGCCCGGATAATTCCAATCCTTAATGGCGAGGTACCCTTGGAACGGGTCCTCGGAACGGGCCTGTTCAACTTCGACAAAGCACAGCAAGCCCCCGGATGGTTGCGGGAAATGCGGGGCGAACATATTCCTGAATCTGAGGAATATGGTATCGCCAGTTTTGTTTACCGAGCGCGCCGTCCGTTCCATCCTGCGAAGTTTTTTGAATTTCTGCATCAGCCACAGACTAGCGGCAAGCTGATTCGGTCAAAGGGCTATTTCTGGTTGGCGTCACGACCTGAATTCGCTGGCCATTGGAACCAGGCTGGCGGCATAGCCCGACACGGCGTCGCTGGCATGTTCTGGAAAGCTGTGCCGGAGAACGATTGGCCGGACGACCCGGAATACCGTCAATCCATACTACAAACTTGGGAAGAACCGTTTGGTGACATGCGCCAGGAGTTGGTTTTTATTGG
>JBBQMX010000220.1:0-4643 GCA_038329375.1 Pseudomonadales bacterium
TCTATTGGGCGCCATGTCACTCAGTTATTGGCAGATATGGCTGCCCTTGGCCCTGGCCAGTGGCGAATTACGCACTCACCTTCCGGTCCGAGAGAAATCCGACAGATTCATCAGGGGCTTGATGCAATGGCGTACCGCATGGCGTCGGCGGAGCAGGAAATCATTACCCGGGTCAAGCGGGAAGGGGAATTGGCCAAGCAGCTGCAGTATCAGGAAAAAGTGGCGATGATCGGTCGGGTAGCCGGTGGTGTCGCCCATGAACTTGGCGCGCCATTGAGTGTGATTGAAGGCAGGGCAAACATTCTGGCCCGAACGCTGGATGATGAAAGCCAGAAACGTCATCTGAGTGATATCACGTATCAGGTAAGGCGGATGACACTGATCATTGAGCAGTTGCTCGACTGCTTCCGTCACGTGCCCGATGCACGCCGACCGCTTGATATGGGCAAGGCCTTGCGAGAGGTTGTCGTGCAAGTGCTCTCAGACCGACGCAAGGAAGATCGCCAACTCGCGGTCTATGGCCTGGAACAGCTGGCCTGGGTGCTTGCGGAGCCGACCCGCCTTCAGCTGGCCTGCCTCAACATTATTCGTAATGCCTGCCAGGCAGCCCGGTCCCGGGTTGAGGTTCGTTTGCTGAAAGCCATTGGTGGCTGGAAAGTCCTGATAGACGACGACGGTAGCGGTGTCGAGGCGTCGTTACGCCAGCGCATATTTGAACCTTTTTACAGTACCCGGGCAGCGGGTGAGGGTACCGGTCTGGGGCTTGCTGTGGTGGGTAGCGTTTTAAAAGAGCATGGCGGCACTATTGACGTTGGTGACAGCGATATGGGCGGGTGTCGCATGTGCCTGTTTTGGCCTGAGGCTCAACCAACTTCAGCGGGAGAAGCAGAATGACAGATCAGCCCTCACGAATTTTGCTGGTGGAAGACGATGCCAGTTTGCGGTCGCTGCTCACCGAAGAGCTAGAAGTTGACGGCTACTTTGTTGAACCCACCGGCTGTTTTGAAGAGGCCATAGCCGCTGCCATGACAAGGCGGCCAGCGCTTGTGATTTCAGACTTACGGCTGCCGGATCAGGACGGGCTTTCGATACTGCGCCGCCTGCAGGCGGAAGGCATAACCGTGCCCTTTATCGTTGTTACTGCCTTTGGCACCGTGGATCAGGCGGTGGAGGCGCTGAAAGCTGGCGCCGATGATTTCCTTACCAAACCACTCTCTGTTGATCACTTGCGGTTAAAAGTAAAGCGTCTGCTGGCCCATGCCGCCATTACCTCGGAATTGGCGCAGTATAAATCCCGCAATCAGATCGGTTCGGATCACGGCCTGATCGGCCAGAGCGAAGCCATGTCCGGGTTGCGCAAACAGTTGGAGCGCATTGCACGCAGTCAGGCTTCGGTGCTGGTTAACGGCGAGAGCGGTACCGGAAAGGAACTCGTTGCCAAGGCGATTCACCATCAGAGCAGCCGTCGTGATCAGGCTTTCATACCGGTTAACTGTGCGGGCATTCCCTATGAGTTGATGGAGAGTGAATTCTTCGGTCATGAATCTGGCGCTTTCACCGGGGCAAAGCAGGCCCGTAAAGGCCTGTTTGCCGAGGCTGACGGCGGCACACTTTTGCTTGATGAAATCGGAGAGATGCCACTCGCCCTGCAGGCTAAATTACTGCGGGTTTTACAGGAGGGCCAAATCAAACCTGTGGGAGCTGACCACGAGGTACCGGTAGACGTCAGGGTGCTCGCGGCTACCCATGTGGATTTGGTAAAAGCTGTTCAGGAGGGCGATTTTCGGGAAGATCTGTATTATCGCCTCGAGACCCTCACCCTCAACGTGCCGCCGCTCAGAGAACGTGGGGAAGATATCGAGTTGCTCGCCATGCATTTTCTAAGGGAAGCTGCCGCGCGGCATAGTAGGGGGTTCTTGCGTCTCAGCGAAGTAACCTCCCAGGTACTGGCGGACTACCCTTTCCCTGGCAACGTACGAGAGCTTGCCAGCGCGATGGAGAGAGCGGTGACATTTTGCGATGGCGATACGGTCCAGCCCGAGCACTTGCCTGTGCGAATACGCAAGCGTGAGGCCGGAGTAGTCGCGCAGTCTAACGGTCGTGACAGTGATAACATCGCGCAGTGGCCCACCCTCGACCAGGTTCAGCAGGAATACGTTGGTCAGGTCATCGCGGCGGTGGAGGGTAATAAACGTCGGGCGGCCCAGATTTTAGGTATCAACCGTCGTACACTCTATCGCTGGCTCGCCGCAGATGAGGACGAAGCGTCATGAAAAACCAGTCCCAGGCCATGCTCTACGGCCTGGCTACCGTGCTCCTATGGTCAACGGTAGCTACGGCTTTCAAGCTGTCTCTACGTGAAATTTCGCCGGTACAGCTGCTATTTATAGCCTGCTCGGCGTCGGTGGTTGTGCTGGCGCTGGTGCTGGTAATACAGCGGCGCTGGCATCTGGTGTTTTCCCTGAGCCGCCGCCAGTATTTGCAGTCCATCGGTATGGGGCTGGTGAACCCTTGTCTGTACTATTTTCTGTTATTTGGTGCTTTCGATCGGTTGCCTGCACAGGAGGCGCAACCCCTGAATTATACCTGGGCCCTGGTGCTGGCGTATCTGTCAGTACCATTTCTCGGCCATCGGCTACGCCGGGTCGATGTGATTGCCGGGCTGATCTGTTACAGCGGAGTAGTGGTCATTGCCACCCGTGGTGAGGTGCTGTCATTGACGTTCTCCGACCCTGTGGGAGTGGCTTTTGCACTTGGCAGCACACTGGTCTGGGCCTCCTACTGGATTATCGCCACCCGTGACCGCCGGGATCCCGTGGTGGGGCTGTTTCTGAATTTTCTCTGCGGCTTACCCTTCATAGCACTGGCTTGCGGCTTGACCGACGGGTTCGGGTTCGGGCTGGGGCAGGGCGCAATAGCGGCGCTTTACGTGGGCATTTTCGAAATGGGCATTGCCTTTGTGTTCTGGTCCTATGCGATGAAAAAGGCGGAGAACACCGCGCGGGTCAGCAATCTGATTTTCATCTCACCGTTTGTGTCTCTGGTGTTTATTTATTTCATTCTGGGTGAAGTGATTCTGCCGTCCACTTATATTGGCCTGGTATTGATTGTAGTGGGGCTGTGGTTTCAGCAACAAGGCACAGCCCGAGCAGTTGTTTCGGAAGCGATGCCCCATGAGTGACTGGTCACTATATCTTGTACGCACCCGTCAGGGCACTCTCTATACGGGAATCACCACGAATGTCGAGCGGCGATTTGCCGAGCACCAGGCTGGATGCCCCAAGGGAGCGCGAAGTCTGAGGGGCCGTGGGCCGCTGGCACTGGTATTTTCGGCGCCTGTCGGTGACCGGTCCCGCGCATCCCGCCTGGAGTGGCGGATCAAACAGTGGCCGCGGCAGAAAAAGGAAGACCTGGTCAGCGGCGTGGTCATGCTGCAAGATGAGCTTTGATGCGCCCCATGGCGACCACCGAATATGCTAACCTGCTGGCTTTGATCGGGTACCATTGACAGAGCACCCAGGGCAATGGGCAAACCCTCTAACTTACCGTGCAAATGACAGGCGCATAACTCTACGTGTACTGGAAAACGGATACCATAGATATTCCCGGATGGGACCGGGCATCGTTACTCGACCAGGTCCGGGCTTTTGAGCCTGAAGACGGGCAAAGTATTGTGCCTGAAGCGGAGGAGTATTGCCGTTTTTACGGTCTCGATCTCTGGGTGGAGCATCCGGACGTCGTCTATCAGCAGGGCAGTGTGCAGGCTGGCGGACACCGTGTGGTAGTGCATTATTACCGGATGCCGGAAGCTCGTGGCACGGTGTTTATCCTGCACGGCTATTTTGACCATGTAGGTCTTTACAGCCAATTGATTGACCGTTGCCTTGCCGCCGGTTTTGATGTGATGGCTTATGATCAGCCCGGTCATGGGTTGTCGAGTGGCACACCAGCAGCGATTGGCAGCTTTGTGGAATACCAGGCAGTGCTGACGGATGTCATGGCGGCTGTGCGGGGCCGAATTCGTGGCCCGTGGTTCGCGGTGGGTCAGAGTACAGGCGGAGGTATTTTGATTGACTATCTGCTGTCGAATCATCACAACCGGGAGACCTCTGATTTTCGCCGTGTTGTGCTGCTGGCACCTTTGGTAAGGCCCGCTGGATGGCTTGGCGCAAAGGTGCTGCACAGTATCGCCAGACCGTTCACCAGCCGCTGGCGCAGGCTGTTTTCCGAGAACAGCGGTAATTCCCGGTTTCTGCGGTTTCTGAAAGAAGTCGATCCACTGCAGGCACGTGCAGTTCATGTGGACTGGGTCTCAGCGCTGCGCCAATGGATCCCGCATATTGAGTCTGCCCGCCCAGTGGATTTTCCGCTCACCGTCGTGCAGGGTGAGAAGGATTTGACGGTCGATTGGCGTCACAATTTGAGAATTCTGAGGAATAAATTTTCCCGGCTGACGGAAGTCAGGATCCCGGATGGGCGTCATCATCTTGCGAACGAAGCACAGGATTTACAGGCAATTGTCTTCAATACGATTATTGATACGTTTAACGAGGATGCAGGCACTCTTTCCGAGGCCAGCTGACTCTTCACAACCCGTTGTAGAAGTCAGGAGTATGTTTTGAGAAAAACAATTGTAGCGGTTT
>JBBQMX010000221.1:0-4621 GCA_038329375.1 Pseudomonadales bacterium
ATATGCGGGTCTGGGTGCCTCCAGACATGATTCTGTAAAGGCGGCCAGTGCGCTGAACGTCCAGACCGTAAAGGTCGCCCGCGATATCCATTACCTCCGGCACCGTCACGTCATTCAGGGTCAGGGTGATCGGCTGGTCAACGGTTGGGTGAACCACCACGTTGTAGTTACTGCCCGCCACCAGGCCGGCAAAAAAATCACTGGCCGCAAGTCCGCGTGCACTCACATCAAATCGACTTTCATCACTCTGGCTGTCGTCCAGTGAAGGCAGCAAAGCATCGGTGACGGATGAGGGCACCCCGGAGTCTTCGCGGCGTTGGTTGATCTGTCGAGTCAACTCTTGCGAGAGCTCTTGTGATAGCTCTGCATCAGCCAATGCGTCATCGATAGCGCGAGCGGTATCACTGGAGGTTGCCTGGCTAGTACGCATCAGCGGATTGTTGCTGCAAGCTACCACTGCGAGGCTAAGAACCAGAACGGCTACGGTTTTACACGTCGTCATAGAGTATCTTCTAACCTGTATCATCGAAGACTCCGCACAGCGGGTTGCTTCGGCCAGTTAAGTGTCTGCGTCCCGCCCTGCTCCCTCAGTTCCACTCTGTCCGGATAAACCCGCAGCAAACGTGTGCCGTTAAAGCTGTCGCCTTCCCGACGGGCGATACCATCGATTACGGCCACTCGCCGGTCAGGGCCTATCATGATCGAATCCAGTGAGAAGTCCTTACCCGCAGGCTGCGCAGCGGCCTGCGCCTGATAGCTGGCTGGACGGGTCGGGTCGTCCAGCGCGTAAACCGGAGCAATAACCAGCACAGTCATGCAAACGAATGCCCGCTTCAGAATCATGGCGCTACACTCCAAGCCAGGCGCGGCTAAGGCTCAGGGTGCGAACCCGCACTCTGGCCTCAGCTTCGGGGAAGGTTTTGACGGCATAATCGAGCTGCCGCCAACCCAGTCGCGGATCCAGCGCCTCAAGCCGTTCAAGATACGCGAGCAACCCCAGATATCCGCCCGCTATGACCAGCTCAGCGTCGTGAGCGAACAGAAGTGGCTCCGTTGATTCGTCTTCGTTTCCGCTATAGACCGGCACAGGAGCCAGCAGCTGTAACGTCACCAATTCCAGTTTGCCCTGAGCCGAAAGCAGCTCCCGCAGCAGCGACACCATCGCCTCCGGAGCTATCAGGCCATCAGTGGCCAGGGCAAGCTGCTCGTCCAACCGCGAGAGACGCTGCTCGCGGCTTTTTAGTTGGGCTGTCATTTCAGCGTTGGGATCTTCCGCCGCCCGAGCCGTCAGGGCGCCCACCTGGGCCTGCCAGTCTCGAAGTTGTTGCCCGGCCTGAACCAGTTCGGCGGCGGCCCGATCATTCCGGACTACCGCTGGCGCTACCGCCAGCTCCCAGCCCACCAACAAAACCACGATAAAGGCGGTGGCCAGTATCAACACTCGCTCCCTTACGGGACGGCCATTAAACCAGTCCGCGCCTTGACTGAATCTTTGATTATTCGGGCTCAAGAGGCATCTCCCGAATCACGTCGTGTGGCTACATCGAAATTAATCGATTGCCCCGATTCGTGTCGCTCCAGATTGAAACGCTCAAACTGTCGTCCCTTGAATACCTTTTCATCACCGAGACGTTCGAGGTAGAGCGGCACCCGGTTCGCCGAACTGGCGCGGCCTGTCAGCCCCACCTCCGCACGACCCAGGTCAATACGAAAGCCGGTCAGCCAGACGCCTTCAGGAACCTGTCGTGCCATCGCAGAGAGATAGGGGGAGAAACCTTCTTCGCCAGAAACCACTAATCGCTCAACTTCCGCCAGCAAGCGGCGATGGCGCTCAATCCTGCCGGCTACGTCATCCATTGCGATCATCAGGCCCGGGTCGACCCTTTGTGATTCCACCTCTGCGGTCAGCGCACCCACTCTGGTCTCCACTGCTTGCAAATCTGCCCTGAGCTGGACCAGGGCCTCCTGGCGGCCATTCAGTTCGTAACGAACATAGCCCGCACTTGCAATAATGAGTACCACCGCCAGCACAATTGCCAGCAGCGCTGTCTGCGCCTGCAGTGGTTCGTGCCGTGGGCGAAGGTCATCGGTATAGAGGTTGACCTGCTGAATCATCGCGCCGTCGCCTCCTGTAAGGCCAAGCCTGCACTCCAGGCGGCAAGGCACCGGCTGTCCAACGGCTCGTCAAGGCCTTGAGCCGACCAGTCGATGGTTTCAACACCGGTCGCCACATAGGACGACACCATAGACGCCAGCGGCAACATTGCATCCCGGGCCACAAGACGAATGACCCTCGGAGGCACTTGCCCCAACTGGCTTTCGTAATAGTCCAGTGACCTTTGCATCTCCAGCGCCAGCGACTGTACTGCACCCTCCTGGCGCGAAGCATCCCGAAGGTCTTCTGCGGATACATCCAGCCGGCGTGAAAGATATAATACCGGGCCTTTACTGATCACCATTTGCCCATAGCTATCGCGAAGGTGGACCAACGCTACCCCGCGCTGATCCACATCCATCCGGGAGGCGAAGTTGCGAAGCGCCAGCTCGGCGATATCAACCCGCCGGAGCACCATGCCAGCGTCATTAACCAGCGCCACCAATTCTGCAACCATTGATTTGCGCGCGGCCACTACGTTGACAAGCTCACCTCGACCCCGGGCGGCATCAAGAGGAAACGGGAAAACATCGCATACTGAATCTGAAGGGCTGTAATCCAGCAGGTCTTTCAATTTCCAGCGGAGCGCATCGGCCAGGTCACCGTCGCTGAGGCCTTCGGGGCGGTCAAGCTGGAAAACGCTGTATTGATCCAGAGGCAATACAAGAGTCGTAAGCGCACTTTCCCAGCCATGCTCTGCAGCCAGCCCCTGCAGGCTGGCTAAACGCTTGGCAGGTGGACAAGAGATAAAACCACACGACTGGCCAGGCATTGCCAGAGAGGCATTACCATCAGAGCACCAGGCTATTCCATCAGGCCGGATTTCCAGACACACACTTCGTGTCTTTGCAGTTCGCTTAAAAAATCGCTGAATTAAAGACGAAGCCACACCTGACCCTAATTGAATAGAAAAGACATCTGTTTTGCATGGTAGGTTAACAGACGTTCATAACACCACAATGTAACTGTTTTTTTTTGCTAACTTTTGCAAATTATGATGCGCACCGCGACGGGGAGACACTGGGTGGCCACCGGCAGATTCGGGCCAAAAAAACCCCGCAGTTGCGGGGTTTTAGAATTAAATGTAACGCCAAAACGTTACGTTATACATTACCTATTGTCTAAAAGGGAATGTCGTCATCAAAATCATCGACCGGCTCTGGCATTCCGCTCTGCCCCTGAGATGGCTGATTATAGCCACCTGACTGGCCCTGGTTGCCTTGCTGAGCCGCCGGTGCATTCTGGGGTGCTTGCTGTGGCCGGCCAGCTGGTGCGCTCTGGTTCGTGCTGCCGCCGTCAGCGCCGCGACTATCCAGCATCTGCATCTGGCCGCTGATGTCCACAACCACCTCAGTGGTATAAACGTCCTGACCTTCCTTGTTCTGCCATTTGCGAGTCTGGAGCTTACCTTCAATATACACTTTCGAGCCTTTGCGCAAGTATTGCCCTGCAACCTCGGCAATCTTTCCGAACATTACAATTTTGTGCCACTCTGTTTTCGACACCAGTTGCCCGGTTTGACGATCTTTGTAACTCTCGTCGGTGGCCAGGTTAAGATTAACCACGGCGTTACCGTTGGGGGTATAACGGGTTTCTGGATCCTGACCCAGATTACCAATCAAAATAACTTTATTTACGCCTCGTGCCATGATTTGCTCCTAATCAAGTCTCTTATAACCACCAGCAGTCCATCGCTAGCGCTCAGGATTCACGAAGACATGGCTGGCCGGACGAATGAACATTCCGCCAGGCATTCTTCATTAAAGTATTGGCGATCTACTTTCAGATAGGCTGTGCCCACACCTTCAAGTACCACCACATCTTCTACACCGGGAAGGCCCCGCAGGATCCGGTCTATATTATCAATTTCGTCATATCCTGCGTCGCGCAACTGTACCATGAAACTTGCAGTGTGACTCGGGGCTGGCATGCTCAATGCGACCGCCAACCATACTGCCAGTGTCATCACCATCAGCACCAGAACACCGTTAAGCCCATACGCCTCAAGCAGCAAACCACCCAATGAGCCACCCAGGAAAGCGCCCATAAACTGGGAGGTCGAATACACACCCATGGCGGTCCCCCTACTGCCGGCGGGAGACTCCTTGCTTACAAGTGATGGCAGGCTGGCTTCAAGGAGATTAAAGGCCATAAAAAATGCAAACATCGCTAACCAGGCCATTTCAAGCCGACCATTGACCTGGGATAAACCAATAACGGACACCATCAACATCACGATAGCGCCGTTAAGCACTATTTTCATCCGGCGTTTTTTTTCTCCGATGATAATGAAAGGAACCATGGCAAAGAACGAAGTCACCATCACGGTCAGATAAAACCACCAGTGTGAACCGGCTTCAAGACCGATCTCGTCCCGTAAAAGACTGGGAACGACCATAAAGGCAGCGGTCAATGCCAGGTGAAGTGCGAAGATACCGACATCCAGACGAACCAGACGACCGTCAC
>JBBQMX010000222.1:0-4614 GCA_038329375.1 Pseudomonadales bacterium
GTAGAGCAGAGGACCGATCTGGACAAGCTGGTCATTGATCTGGAAACCAACGGAACGATAGATCCCGAAGAAGCGATCCGTCGTGCCGCAACGATTCTCCAGCAACAACTGGCAGTATTTGTTGATTTTGATCATGAAAAAGAGCCAGAGCGCGTTGAGGAAGAGGAAGAAATCGATCCAATTCTACTGCGCCCGGTTGATGATCTTGAATTGACGGTACGTTCAGCAAACTGTCTGAAAGCTGAGAATATTTACTACATCGGCGATCTTATTCAGCGCACTGAAGTTGAGCTGCTGAAGACGCCTAACCTGGGTAAAAAGTCGCTCACCGAGATTAAGGATGTACTCGCTTCACGCGGTCTGTCCCTGGGAATGCGTCTGGATAACTGGCCACCGGCGAGCCTTCGCGGCGACGATCGGGTTCTGGGCGGTTAATCGCCGAATTGGTAGTTTAAGGTAAGGAATCAGAGCAATGCGTCATCGTAAGAGTGGTCGTAAGTTCAACAGGACCAGTGCGCATCGCAAGGCCATGTTCCGTAACATGACTGCGTCACTGGTTGAGCACGAGCTGATCAAAACGACGCTCCCGAAAGCGAAAGAACTTCGTCGGGTAGCGGAACCTTTGATCACGCTTTCAAAGAAAGATTCGGTCGCGAATCGTCGTCTGGCGTTTTCACGCCTGCGCGACGACGCGGTGGTGGCCAAGCTCTTTAATGAGCTCGGTCCCCGCTTTTTGGAGCGTCCGGGTGGTTATCTTCGAGTCCTGAAGTGCGGTTTCCGCGCTGGCGACAACGCGCCTATGGCGTATGTTGAAGTCATCGGTCGTCCGTTGGAAGTGGACGTGGAAGAAATGGACGACAGCGAAGACTAAAGTTGTCGCAGTCGTCTTAAAAACCGGAAGCTCAGGCTTCCGGTTTTTTTATGTGGTGAAATCAGAAAGCAACAAGTGATGCCCATTATATCTGCCTGTGGTTAAGCTGGGCGTTCCTTCGCCCGTGAGTCGCGCAGACATGAAAGCGCTTAACCCAGCAACGACTTCAGATAATGCCCGGTATGTGACTCAGCGTTGGCAGCGACTTGCTCGGGCGTTCCTTCGGCAATAATATTGCCGCCACCTGAGCCGCCTTCTGGCCCGAGATCCACAATCCAGTCGGCCGTTTTTATGACGTCCAGGTTGTGCTCAATAACAATAATGGTATTGCCATGATCACGCAGTCGTTGCAGCACGGTCAGGAGTTGTTGGATATCGTAGAAGTGCAGACCTGTAGTGGGCTCATCAAGGATATAAAGGGTTTGCCCGGTATCACGCTTTGACAGTTCCTTGGCCAGCTTAACGCGCTGGGCCTCACCGCCGGAGAGAGTGACAGCGCTTTGTCCTAAATGGATATAGGACAAGCCGACATCGATCAGGGTCTGTAGTTTCCTGGCCAGGAACGGTACAGGGTCAAAGAACTCTCGCCCTTCCTCCACTGTCATGGCAAGGACTTCGTGAATATTCTTGTTTTTATAACGGACTTCCAGGGTTTCCCGGTTGTAGCGTTTGCCCTTGCAGACATCGCAGGGGACGTATACGTCCGGTAGAAAATGCATCTCGACTTTGATGACACCGTCTCCCTGACAAGCTTCGCAGCGTCCACCTTTGACATTGAAGCTGAAGCGGCCAGGCTTGTAGCCTCGGGATCTGGCTTCCTGAGTGCCGGCAAAAAGTTCCCGAATCGGAGTGAAAAGCCCGGTATAGGTAGCGGGATTGGATCTCGGAGTGCGCCCTATAGGGCTCTGGTCGATATCAATCACCTTGTCTAGATGCTCAAGGCCCTCCAGCTTTTCGTAGGGCCCATGGTTAAGAGTGGAAGCTTTGTTGAGCTTGGTGGCCGCGACCGGATAAAGCGTGCTGTTGATCAACGTAGACTTGCCGGATCCGGACACGCCGGTGATACAGGTCATCACGCCGAGCGGAATAGTGAGACTGACATTCTGCAGGTTGTTGCCGGTTGCACCGGTCAGAGTGAGGACCTTGCCGTTGCCGTTGTGCCGCTGCTCCGGAATGGCAATTTTGCGAACACCGCTGAGGTATTGTCCGGTCACCGAATCCGGGTGGCTGATAATGTCTTCCGGAGTGCCCTGGGCAATGATATGGCCGCCGTGGATGCCGGCGCCCG
This sequence comes from Pseudomonadales bacterium, assembly GCA_038329375.1. Classification (GTDB taxonomy): domain Bacteria; phylum Pseudomonadota; class Gammaproteobacteria; order Pseudomonadales; family Oleiphilaceae; genus Marinobacter. The sequence goes on from JBBQMX010000222.1 coordinate 2,160, forward strand.
GACCAATGTCGATGACATGGTCTGCGGCACGAATAGCCTCTTCATCATGTTCAACCACGATGACAGTGTTGCCAATATTTCTGAGGTGCGTCAGTGTCGCCAGCAAGCGGTCATTGTCGCGCTGGTGAAGCCCGATTGAAGGCTCATCCAGAATGTACATGACCCCAACAAGCCCGGCGCCAATCTGGCTGGCGAGTCGGATGCGTTGGGCTTCCCCGCCGGAGAGTGTGTCGGCGCTGCGCTCGAGAGTCAGGTACTGTAAACCGACGTTGACCAGGAACTGCAAACGCTGCCGGACCTCCTTGACGATTTTCTCTGCAATCTGTCCACGGCTGCCGGGCAGGGTAAGTTGCTCGAAGTAATGGTAGGCCTCTCCAACCGGCAAGTGGGTCATCTCGGGCAGGGTGCGGTCGGCAATAAATACGTTGCGGGCGCTCCGTCTGAGACGGGAGCCGTTGCAATCCTTGCATGGTTGTTGGCTGAGGTGTCTGGCCAATTCTTCGCGCATACTCTGTGAATCGGTTTCACGGTACCGACGCTCAAGGTTCGGAAGAATGCCCTCAAACGGATGCGCCTTCTCCATGATGTGACCACGGGAATTGACGTATCGGAAGGTTATGTTCTCCTTGCCGGATCCGTGGAGGATAGTTTCGCGAAAATCCTCCGGTAGATCTACAAATGGGGTGTCCATATCGACGCCGTAATATTCGGCAACGCTTCCCAGCAATTGAAAGTAGTATACCGAACGCCTGTCCCAGCCTTTGATTGCGCCCTCAGCGAGCGTTGCCTCGGGGTGCTGGATTATTTTTTCGGAATCAAAGAACTGCTTGACCCCCAGGCCGTCACAAGTAGGGCAGGCGCCTGCCGGATTATTGAATGAGAATAGCTTGGGCTCCAGCTCGCTTAATGCATAGCCGCACTGGGTGCACGCATAACGAGCAGAGAACGTATGCTGCTCTCCCTCGCCCTCCATGTCAGTCACCAGAGCAATACCTTCCGCCAGGTCCAGTGCGGTTTCGAAGCTTTCAGCGAGCCGCTGTTCCAGGCCGGGCTTCACTTTGAACCGATCGACCACGACATCAATCTGGTGTTTGCGTTTTTTGTCCAAAGCCGGAACGTCATCAATGTCGTATACCTGACCATCAACACGGAGCCTGATGAAACCCTGGCTACGCATGGTTTCGATAACTTGCAGGTGCTCGCCCTTGCGATCACGGATAACCGGGGCAAGAATCATCAGTCTGCTGCCTTCAGGCATGCCGAGTACCTGATCCACCATCTGGCTGACAGTCTGTGCTTCGAGTGGCTGGCCATGGTCAGGGCAGCGAGGCTCGCCTGCCCGGGCAAACAGCAAGCGCAGATAGTCATATATTTCCGTGATGGTGCCGACGGTCGAGCGCGGGTTGTGGGAGGTCGACTTCTGCTCGATTGAGATGGCCGGTGACAAGCCTTCGATATGATCAACGTCCGGCTTTTCCATCATGGAAAGGAACTGTCGGGCGTAGGTTGAGAGTGATTCGACGTAACGGCGCTGGCCTTCGGCGTAAAGTGTGTCAAACGCCAGGGATGACTTGCCGGAGCCGGATAGGCCGGTGATCACTATCAGCTTGTCCCTTGGAATATCCAGGTCGAAGTTTTTGAGATTGTGAGTGCGAGCCCCTTTGATCTGGATACGATCCATAATTCTCCCCGGTAGAAAAACGGGCAGTATACCGCGTTCGGCATACTGCGGCGAAATGCAAACTGCCGGCGGCGCATCTGGTACAATGCCCGGCGAGCGCTCGCCCGTTCGCTGTTGTTGACTGAATTGAGGAACCCGCAATCCCCATGAATGCACTTGAAAAACGCTCAGTTGCTGCACTCGCCGCTGTCTACGCCATGCGGATGCTGGGTCTGTTTATGGTTTTGCCGGTATTCGTGTTACTGGGAAACGATCTTGAAAGTGCAACACCGCTGCTAATTGGCCTGGCAATTGGTGGATACGGATTAAGTCAGGCCTTGCTACAAATACCCTTTGGCATGATGTCCGACCGTTTCGGTCGCAAGCGAATGATCTACATCGGCCTCATTCTGTTTGCCGCAGGCAGTTTGCTCGCCGCCGCTTCCGATTCGATATACGGCGTGATTCTGGGACGGATTCTTCAGGGCTCCGGAGCCATTGCCAGTGTACTGATGGCTCTGCTAAGTGATTTGACCCGGGAAGAAGAGCGCACCAAGGCTATGGCATTGGTTGGTGTATCGATCGGGTTGGCTTTCTCCGTGTCTCTGGTACTTGGGCCGCTACTGGGAAACCTGTTTGGCCTGGCCGGTATTTTCTACCTGACAGCGGTGTTGGCTGTCGTGGCGATTGTGATCGTCAACCGCGTGGTGCCGCAACCCCATAAGCCTGTTGCTCACCTGGAGACCCGGCCCGTGCGCGCTATGCTTGGCCAGGTCCTCCGTGACGGTCGTCTGG